>NZ_JBHIKY010000020.1:0-71155 GCF_042139015.1 Alteribacillus sp. HJP-4
ACCCCAAAACATCTGAAATTTTAGGACCCTTTTATTCCAATAGAGGAATAAAAGGGTCCTTTTTTGAACTTCCGTTTTTGTTGGAGATAAAATGCAGGTTTTTCAGCAGCCTCGCTGCTCTTCCCACTGGAGTCTTCGGACTTGTCCCCTGCTATCTTCTATTTAAGATACTACTTATTCTATAAAAAGTGGCTTTTGCTACAGCCCCTTAATTTCATTTATGAAACTGGAATACCGAGCTTCTGGGTACGAAATCGAGTGATTGGTTTATGAAATACCTGAATTAGCGGTCCGATTCCAAAAGCAATGATCACCGTTCCAATACCAATAGGACCGTTTATAAAGAACACGATGATCAAGACAGAAACCTCAATCATCGTTTTAGACATCGATAGACTTTTTCCTGTTCTTTTATGCACCGCCACCATTAGATTATCAATCGGATTGCGGCCAAAATTCGATTGTAAATAACACGAAACTCCTATTCCGATCAGGGTAATGCCTGTAAGCAGGACAAGTGTCTGTACAGCAGCTGCGCCAGGATCCCACTTCGTAAATGCCACCAGCAGCCAGAAATCTATCAGCCCTCCGATAATCACAATTGTAACCACCGCAAGTACGTCCGGCTTCTGCTTCATAAGCCAGCCATTTATCAAAATCAGAGCAGCCCCCACGATGAAGATCCACGAGCCGACAGTCAGGCCAATCGTATCTGATAAGGCTACATAAAAAGCATCCCACGGACCAGCTCCCAGATCAGCAACTATAATAAGACTTATGCCAAGCGATAAAATGGCCAGCCCTATCGTATAAAATAAACCTATGAATATACGATTTCTCATGATGGCGCCTTCTTCCTCAAACTGAAAATATCACTTTTTTCATATTACCAACATTCGGAAGTAAGGTAAAGATAAGTTTTCCACCACTCTATTTTTTAAGTGAAATCCCAATCAGCTAAGCTTCCAATAAATCGAGCCATGCTGTTTCCTCTTTAGAAAGAGTAATTTCTGCTCCTTCACCGCAGGACTCCATTTCTTCTTTATTTTTCGGACCTATGATGGCTGCCGTCGGGAATCGCTGATTCAGCACGTAGGCCAGGGCAATTTGAATGCGGGAAACGCCTTTTTGAGCGGCCAGTTCTCCAGCACGGTCGTAGCGCTCCCAGTTGTCATCGTTGTAAAAAACGCGGACTAAGTCTTGATTTTCAAAATTATCTCTCGAAAAGAGACCTGTGAAAAACCCCCGCGCCTGAGAGGACCATGAAAATAGCGGAAGCCCGGAGTTTTCATGCCAGGCAATGGTGGATTGATCTGCGCTGATGCATCCCTTCCAATAAGGCTCCTGAGCTTTAGCGAGACTTAAATTGGGGCTTGAAAATTCAATCCCTTGGAGTCCGTGCGCAGCAGCATAACTGTTGGCTTCCTCGATACGTGCTGTTGTCCAGTTTGAAACCCCGATAGAAGTAATTAATCCGGCATCGACATGGCTGTTCAGCCACTCAAGTATCTGTCCGACAGGGAGCGATGGATCGTCACGGTGCAGCGCATACAGCTCCACGCTGTCTGATTTTAATCGATCCAGGCTCCGTTTCAGTTGTTCTTCAATGTCGGATTCATTAATAGTAGGACCGTTTTCGTTCGGATGACCGCCCTTCGTTAATATGTTTAATCTGCCGCGGTTGCCTTGATCTAACCAGTTACCAATCGCTATTTCACTTTCTCCGCCGCTGTAGATAAAAGCCGTATCTACCGTGTTCCCGCCAACAGAAGCATAGTTTTCAAGCATACTGTCCACTACTTCCTGGCGCGCCGGATGAAAATAATCAGAACCCATAATTAATGATGTCACTGGTTTAGCGAGACTTTTCAATGAAATCTCCTGCATATCTATACTACCTCCACTCTAGTTTTACTGCGTGCAGAAGCCAGGCAGGCATCAACGACCTTCATATTCAAAACTGCATCTGTTCCATCGTACGGGAGGTTTTCGCCCTTTTCCGCTGCCCGTGCGATAGTATCTGCCTGCAGAGCGTAATGATTTACATTTCCAATTTCTCTTACCGACTTTTCACTTCCGCGGTACATGGTATAAAGTTGATCAAACCCAGTAAATGCATCCTCTATGACAATCCGGCCATCTGTACCTACTATCTCCAGTTCGTTTCTGCCGGCAGCCCACATACCACAATCAAACGTTAGAAACTTCCCATCGGCAAATTCCAGCAGCCCCGCTGCCACCATGTCGACATTATCATGCTTTTCGGAAAAATAGGCATGCATCGTCGCTGCCTTAGGTTCTTCATCCAGAATCATCCGCGCGGCACTGACAGGATAAACACCAATGTCATAAAGTCCGCCGCCGCCCTGATCCTGTTTTGCTCGGAAGCTGGAAGTTTTCCCGGCGCTGTTAAAGGTGAACGAGCCACGCAGACCGCGGATCACACCAATGTCTCCCTCTTTTATACGCTGCTTAATTTCTGTATAGCGCGGCTGATAGCGGTACATAAAAGCTTCTGAAAGCAGGACCTCCTGCTCTTCGCATACCATTTTCATTTCCTCTGCTTCTGCAGCCGTTAATGCGATTGGTTTTTCGCAAAGAATGTGTTTGCCTGCACGGGCTGCCTTTATAACCCATTCCTTGTGCAGGTGATTCGGAAGCGGGATGTAAACAGCATCAATCTGTTCATCGGCCAGCAGTTCTTCATAACTTCCATAAGCTGAAGCAATGGAAAACTTCTCTGCCACTTCTTCTGCCGTTTCAAGCGATCGACTCGCTATCGCCTGCAGCACTCCTGTATGTGATTCTTGAATCCCAGGTATCATGGCTCTTTGGGCAATAGCAGCTGTACTCATGATTCCCCAGCGCAGTTTCTTCTCCATATTCATCGTACCCTCTCCTTCATTTTATCTTTGAATAATACGAACGTCTCGTGCCGCAATGGTTATAGTTTCACCATCCACCTCGGCGCTGACTTCCTGATTATTGTGATTAAGCAGGAATAAATATTTCCGGCCATCCTTCTGACGCTCAGCAGCTTCTACACCTTCCGGAGCACTGGCGAGCGGCATAATTCCATTTTCCTTACAAACCTGCATCAGAAAGTCCTGCATAAACTTTTTATCCGGACTGGACGCGACATAATATGCTTTTCCTTTTCCATATTGATTTTCAGTCAAAGCAGGCATGCCCTCGTAGAAATCGTCCCCATAAACTGCCAATACTTGTGCAGTTTCTGCATGAATCAGATCACAGAGTATACTGCACTCATAGCTTCCGCTTACTCTGCCCCAGGCATGCTCCATCACGAGTTCATTTGTCATGTCTGGCATTAGCGCATCTATTTCTTCGGACCAAATGCCCAGCAGACTACGAAGTTCACCTGGGTATCCACCGGTAACGACGAGGTCATGCTCATCGACGATTCCGCTGAAATACGTAGTGATGAACGTGCCGCCCATTTCCGTAAACTTTTTAAGTTTATCGGCATAATTACCTTTAATCATGTAGAGCACTGGGGCAATGACAATGTCGTATCCAGTCAGATCCTGATCGACGCCGATCATATCTGCCTGAATGTTATGATGAAATAGTGCCTCGTAGTATTTGTGAACCTCGGCAACGTAATCAAGGGCGGCACTCGGTCCGCTTGAAAGCTCAACCGCCCAACGATTTTCCCAATCATAAACGATCGCTACTCTTGCATTGGAGCGTGCATCGATAAGTTCTCCGGACATACTTTCCAGTTCTTTCCCAAGCTCCGCCGTCTCGCGAAATACACGTGTATGCTCATGCCCGCAATGCTCGATAACGGCTCCGTGGTATTTTTCACAGGCACCTATGGAACGGCGCAGCTGGAAAAACAGCACCGTGTCTGCACCTCTGGCAATGGCCTGGTAGCTCCACAGCCTCATCACACCCGGCCGTTTTAGTGAATTATAGGGCTGCCAATTCTGCTGGCTTGGTGTCTGTTCCATCAGCATAAAAGGCTCACCCTGCTTCAGTCCGCGCATGAGGTCATGTACCATCGCTGTATAGCTTACGGGCGTGTCATATGAAGGATAATTGTCCCATGAAACGACATCCATGTGTTTCGCCCAGGTAAAATAATCAAGCTCGCGATACGTTCCCATAAGATTCGTTGTAACGGGAATATCCGGTGTTTGTTCTTTTATGGCATTGTATTCAAGCTTATAGCAGTCCAGCAGGCTGTCAGACATAAAGCGCCGGTAATCAAGAGAGATACCTTGAAAATTGGTCTGCATATCTCCCCATTCCTCTGAGAGACCACTCGGAAGCACAATCTCCTCCCATTCATAAAAGGTATGCCCCCAAAAGCGGGTATTCCATTTTTCGTTCACGTTTTCAATGGTCTGGTATTTATCCTTCAGCCAGTTCCGAAAGGCGCTTTCGCAGTGATCGCAGTAGCAGTATCCGCCATATTCATTCGATACATGCCAGATCAGCACGGCCGGATGATCTTTGTAGTGCTCGGCAAGCTTTTGTGCCATTAAAGTCGAATACTTCCGATAGGTTGGACTGTTTGGGCATGAGTTGTGACGTCCGCCGAATTTTCTTTTTCTTCCGTGAAAATCGGTACGCAGCACATCTGGATATTTTTTTGCCATCCAGGCTGGGTGCGCCCCAGTACTTGTTGCCAGGCAAGTGTAAATGCCGTTATTGTAAAGACGCTCAATTGTTTCATCGAGAGGTGTAAAATCATACGTCGACTCATCAGGCTGGTGCAGGGCCCAGGAAAACACATTAAGTGTGGCCACATCAATGCCTGCCAGCTTGAACATTCGTACGTCCTCTTCCCAGATCTTTTCATCCATCCACTGTTCTGGATTATAATCGCCGCCGTACCATATTTTTGGTAATTTTTCGTTGATCATTGCGATCCCTCCCAGTCTGCATATAATTATATGTCTATTATACTGTTGATCTAATCCATTGTTATATAATTTTCAGGCATAACTATATAAGAATATTTCATCTATTACTCCTTAACAGCGCCTTCTGCAACACCAGCCATAAATTGTTTACTGAAAATAATGAACAAAATAATCAGCGGCAGCGTTGCCATAAGCGTTCCTGCCATAATGAGTGCGTAATCTGTATCGTACACACCGTTCAGCTGAGCCAGCATTACCTGAAGTGTATAGCGGTTCGGATTATTTATCGTGACAAGCGGCCAGAGGTAATCGTTCCAGATAGTAATGAACGTAAAAATCCCCAAAAAGGTTAATGCTGGTTTCAGCGTAGGCAGTGCGACATTCCAATAAAGCCTGAACGTATTACAGCCATCCAGGCGACCGGCTTCTATCAGTTCATCCGGAACCGATTCCTGGCAGAACTGCCTGATCCAAAAGATCCCAAACGCACTGGCAAGACTCGGTACGATTAGAGCCTGGTACGTATCGACCCAGCCAAAGGCAGCGATCAATAAAAACGATGGAACAAAGCTCATTTGAGCGGGAATCATCATTGTAAGAAGCAGTGCGACAAACAGAAAATTTTTCCCCGGAAAATTAAACTTCGCAAAGGTAAAGCCGGCGAGCGAACAAAAGAAGAGCACTCCGAGCACTGTCACTGTGGAAACGAACAACGTGTTAAAAAAAGCCTGGTAAAAATTTATCGTCGAGAGCACATTTTGTACGTTGTTCCAAAGTTCTCCACCGAATATCAGCTTGGGAGGAAAACGCAGTATGTCACTCGTAGTATTAGAAGCCATCACCACCAGCCAATAAAACGGGAAAATGGAAATTAGTACTCCAATTAACAGAAGTCCATGTGTAAACAGTTTGCTGTACCATTTTTCGGAACCCATACTTCTCCCTCCTTACGCTTTTTGAACGATCTTCCAGTTTATTATGGAAAATATTCCGATAATAATAAACATGACCCAGGAAACAGCAGAGGCGTACCCAAATTGATTTTGTATAAAGCCTTCGTTATACATATATAAAGTCATCGTCATCCCGGCACCACCAACACCACCGGAATTGCCGAGCAGAACCTGTGGCTCGGTAAAAATCTGCATGGATCCAATGGTCGTCATGATCACCGTAAATAAAATAATAGGACGCAGCAGCGGTATAGTAATACGAAAGAAAATTTGAAATTTATTTGCTCCGTCAATAATCGCCGCTTCATACAATGTCTTTGGAATGCTTTGCAGACCCGCCAGATAAATAATTGCATTATAGCCTGCAAATCGCCAGACGACCATGGAGGCAATGACGACTTTTGTTAAGAAACCAGAATTCAGCCACTCAATATTTTCAACTCCAAAAAAGGAAAGAAAATAATTAAGAAGTCCGTACTGATTGCTGAAGATTGTTTCAAAAATGATTGCCACTGCAACGATGGACGTAACGTTTGTAATAAAAAACATGGTTCGATAGGCGCCTCTGAATTTCAAGGTGGGAAGATTGAGCATAAACGCAATGACCAGCGCGATAAACAGCATCGGCACACTTGACAGAAACCAGATAGCAAAGGTATTGCCGACTGCCTGCCAAAAAGCGGACTCCGTCAATAAAAATTGAAACTGCGAAAGTCCGATAAATTCCATTTCTCCAAGCCCTGACCAGCTGTGAAATGCTAGATAAAAAGAAAACAATATCGGAAACAGCCCAAAAATGAAAAATAGAATAAAGAATGGTGAAATAAACAAGTAAAGTACGCGGTTTTTCCAAATTTGCGACCATAGGGAAGGACCGTTCACTGCCGTTTTTTGATTACTGCGTATTGACGGCGCCTGCTCACTCATTTTCTTTCTCTCCTTCCTCAGTCGTGCGTCTGCTTAATTCGCGATCCGCCTGTTTTTGAAGGTCCTTCCACGCTTTTTCCGGATCTTTTCCGCCACGTTCCACTAACGCTATTTCATCATAAAACTTCGATCGAAATGCATGATAATGTTCACCGTAATACGTTGTCGGGACATTTTGTGCTGCTTCTGAAAAAGTATCGGTAACAACCTGGCCCCCGTAGAACTCATCCGGCTCAGCCAGCTCGTCCTCTTCAAGCGTCTCTACCGCCGATGGAAAAAGATCTACGCCTAAGTAATGCTTCAGCTGGTTATCAGGTGAAACGAGCCACTTTGTTACTTCCACCGCTTTGTCTTTATGCTCAGATGAATTGAGCACCCCTAGAAATGACCCTCCATTGTTGCCATCACCGCCAGGCGCTCTTGCGACACGCCAGTCTCCAGCCGTATCCGGTGCAGAATCCTGTAAAATATTAGTCTCCCATACTGCACCTATAAAGGAGGCAACATCTCCCTCATTAAGCGCCGCGTTCCGCTCCTGGCCATCTACTACGCGTGCTGCCAGTCCGGCTTCATTTATTTCTGAAACAACATCCCATGCTTCTCTCGCCGTGCCCCCATCGCCAATATACTCCCCATCCTCAGTAAATAGCTTTTCCGGCTGCTGTTCCATGTATTGGTTAAAGACGCGTTCAACGGTATCAAACATTTTTACACCGATTTCCTCCTCCATCTGCTCAGCGGCTGCAATGTAATCATCCCACGTCTGCAGCTCCTCCGTTACCTCTTCCGGATCACTTGGAAGTCCTGCTTCCTCAAATAGATCTGCCCTGTAATAAAGCACCGTCGGTCCCGTATCAATCGGTAATGCGATAAGAGCTTCAGTGTCAGGGTCTACGACTGCATTCCATTTCCAATCCAAGTATTCGTCCCGAATCTCCTCTGCTCCGTAATCCATAAAATTAACAAAGCGGTCCTGATACGACAAATATTCAAAGGCCCAGTCATTCATCGCAATAATGTCCGGACCTGTGCCGGCAATCAGAGAAGTATGAACCTTGTTCTTATATTCGTCTCCACCTATCTTCTGCGCCTCAATCTCCACATCCGGAAATTCTTCTTCAATTTCTTGTACGACGTTATCATCGAGACTGCGGCTCCAATACCAGAGTGTTAATTTTGTTTTTTCCTGTGCCCCGGAGGATTCCGGCTCCTGGCACCCTGCTGCAATGATGGCACACAGCACGATTACTAGACTTAACAAATATCTGCTTTTCTTCATCAAAACGCCTCCTTAGTTATGACAGCGCTTTCATAATGTTCTGAAAATACATCCTGTAGTTTAGTTCAAAGGAGAAAGGATTTTTTGTGGAAAATGAAAGAACTGTGACACGGGGTATATTCTACTCAGCGAAATATAGGACTTAATGCGGCGATCGAAATGATTAAATAAGCATGGTTTTTACATATCCGGACAAATCCACAACGAAACTCATGAGTTGATAATCATGTATCGGTCATATTGATTTCCCCCTATAAGATATGATTATATCTGTATTATATCTACGCTGATTGTCCGGAGAAATATAAAAATTAGGCAAAGGATATAAGAATATTGCAAAAAGGAAGTGCCTCCATGACGCATAAACGCTATGTGCTCAGCCCATTAAATGACCAGCATCTGCCGGTTTATGTCGAAACAATTGGCTATTATAGTGATGAGAAAATAATAAAGCGGCCATTTGGCTATCCATTTTTTCACTGGATCCAGACCATCAATGGGGAAGGGGTTTTTGAAACCGAGGGGAAAACAATTCCTATGCCGCCCCACAGCGGAATTCTGTTATTTCCCGATATCGCCCATCAATACAAGTCCGTATCCTCCGTTCCCTGGGAAACAGCTTATGTTACTTTTGGCGGCGCCATTGTGCCGGAGCTGATGGAATTTTTAAAAATATCGAGATTTTCGTATTTTAAATGGGAAGAAGAGAAACCGCTTTCCACAGCGATTCAAAGCATGCTGAAAAAAATTCATACGGATACAGATGTTTTTGGTCTGCAGCTCTCCGCAGATCTTTATCAGTTTCTTCTGACACTGCAAAAGTATGGGAATGGAGATAAGCAGAAACAAAGAAAGTCGGAGGCAGAGAAGCTTTCTCCGCTCCTGCAGTGGATGGAGCAGCATTACGAGAATCCGGCTGTCGGTCTTAATGACCTGGCAAGGGTGATTGACGTGTCAGCAAGACAGCTGAATATATTGTTTCGGGAAACCTTTCATGTGACTCCATACGCTTATTTTCTTCATATCCGCATTCGAAAAGCGAAATATTTATTGATTGAAGAACCGGAAACCTCCGTGAAAGATATTGCCAAAAACGTAGGTTTCCGTGATGTAAGCCACTTTGTCGCAACGTTCCGCCGCATCGTCGGACTCACTCCAGAAAAATACCGGGGGCTGCACTGACCATTCCGGAAGGCAGCCATCTATACCTTTTCGTATTTTTTTAATCGACGCATCAATGCGGATTGAGTAATACCAAGCATTTTCGCAGCTTTTCTCGTAGACCCATGCTTTCTATAGGCTTCTATTACTTTACTTTTCTCTATTCTATTGAGAGTATCTGGGAGACTTTCCCCTTCTTCTATCATTTCTAATGAATTATCGGTGCGAAGCTGCCGCATATTGTCGGGAAGGTCCTGGAGGTCCACCTTTTCTTTATCCGCAGTAACTACTAGCCTCTCAACGACATTCTCTAATTCTCTGATGTTGCCCGGCCAATGATAAGCTTGAAGCTCTTCATACAGCCCCCGTGTAAAGCTGCGATTTTTTTGGTGAAGCTGATTAAAATGCTCAAGATTCACTTGTAATATTGGAAAAATATCTTCACGTCTTTCTCGCAAAGGCAGCACATGTATAGGAAGAACATTTAACCGATAATAAAGATCCTCACGAAACGTCCCTTCTCCGGCCATTTTTTTAAGATCTTTATTAGTCGCAGCTATGATTCGAATATCAGCCTTCTCTAAAGACGTACCACCGACAGGAAGAAAGGTTTTATCCTGCAGCAGCTGCAGGAGCTTAGGCTGGACATGAAGTGGAAGTTCTCCGATCTCATCCAGAAACAGTGTTCCTTTATCTGCAAGCTTCACCAACCCTGTTTTTCCTCCTGTATACGCACCTGTAAATGCCCCCTTCTTGTACCCAAAAAGTTCTGATTCTACCAATGATGCAGGAATAGAGCCACAATTTATCTGAATGAGTGGACCTTGATGCCGATCACTTAAATCATGTATTCTTTCGGCCACCGCATTTTTGCCTGTGCCTGTTTCTCCTGTAATGAGAACGGTAGTTTGAACTCCAGCCACCTTACTAATAAGGCGCAATAGTTTTCTGAACTTCGGTCCTTTTCCTAAAAATCCTTTCCCTTCTACTTCGTTTTTTTCTACCTGGATATGTCTAATTTCCTGGCTGAATCTGCGTAATAGGTTTTCTGTCTCCTCTAACTGCAAAGATTTTTCAACATCCTTTGTGATATCTCTCGAATGAACAACAATAATTGAATCGCCATCCAAATCTAAGATGTGGCCGGTGACTAAATATTCCCGGTCTCCCAGTGAGGTTTGAACTCCGCTGACTGACTCCCCGCCTTCAATGACCATTCGAGTTATGGATGGCTTCATTATTCCGGCTTCTTCAAGATCCCAGACATTGTTTCCAATTAATTGTTTTCTTGAAGCGCCCAGAATCTTCTCACTGGCATCATTTAACCAAATGGTATTTCCACGACAGTCTGAAAAATACAATCCATCATGCAGTACATTTAATATTTCCTTCATTGTTTTATTTTCAAATATAGGATGGGAGTTCATGTTAGCCTCTCCTTGTGAGTCATAATAGACTCATATTTCTATTTTATTTAAATATACGAACCGATTTCGGTTCGTTTTGAATCGAAAACGACTCACACTGTATAATTCCTTACGTTACTTTATTAAAAATAATCAGTCAAACAAGCTGAAATGATAATGTTTTCTATTGGCATAATACTTGCAGTGAGTATAATAGATGTCCACAAACGGAGGTGAATCAAAATTGAATGCTGATGTATTCGTATTATTTTTTAATGCCTTTCTCACGACATTAATTTCATCTGGAATTGTCATCTGGATCTTACGAAAGAAGTACCTCCCCGTTATAAAGAAGCTGGAAGAAAAGAGCGACCAGGAGCGGGCTTCTGCTAAGGAAGCTGCAGAAAAGCAAAGATAATACTTAGGAGGTTCTAAACGGTGACTACAACTATTTTCTTTCTCGTGCTGGCCGTGTATGTTATTGCAGGCGGTATCGTTGCAAGATTTGTTAAAAGTAAAGCTGATTTTTACGTTATGGGTGAAAAGGGAACCACCATTCTCATTGTTGGAACTTTGGCAGCTACTTACTTGAGTGCCGTTACGTTATTAGGAATTTCAGGACAGTCGTATGCAGAAGGACCGCTTGTTATTGCTGCCCTCGGTTCCTTTGGAGCTTGGATCGGCACCCTTCTTGCGGTGATATATATCGGCCGTAAAATGCGCGCCTTTGGTTGTCATACGATGCCGGACTTCTTTGAAATGAGGTTTAAAAATAAAACGGTCAGCATTATTGCATTAATTATTATGATCATTGGGTTACTCGGTTACGGAGTTATCCAGCTGATTGGGGCAGGATTGGTATTAAGTGAAGTCACCGGAATTTCATTCCCTATCATGATCGTACTATTTACATTGGCTCTGCTTGTTTTTTGTGCCCTTGGAGGAATGTACGGCGTCGTCATTACAGACACGCTGATGCTGTTTACGATGCTGGCGATATCGTGTATTATTGCCCCCTTTCTTATCGGCCAGGCTGGTTTTGATAACATGAAAGCATTAGGCGAATCCATTCCATTCTATTGGACAATTGGAGGAGCGGAGCAACGGCCTCTCGGTTGGTCTATTTCCCAATTTTTAGTCTGGGTATTATTTTTCTCCTGTACACCTGCTCTTGTTTCGAGGGTTTTCCCTGCCAAAAATGACTTTGTCATCTTAAAAGCTGCTGTTATTGGAGTGTTTCTTGCACCGTTTATGCAGATAATCGTATTTCTCGCTGCAGGCAGTATGCAGATTCACCAGCCAGGAATTGAAAATACCGATAACGTGATGGTCATTGGCTTTATCGAGCACGTACCACCTCTGCTCGGTGGAATCGGCCTGGCCGGTTTAATGGCTTCGATCATGTCGACCGCTTCGACTCTGTTTGTGCTTGCAGGGTTTGCGCTGGCACGTGATTTATATGAACACCTCAATAATAAAAAAATGGATGAAAAACAAAGCCTGCGCGTCGGCCGTTATGCACAAGTACTGGTAGCTGCACTCGTTTGCGTTATTGCTATCATACAGCCGTCTGCAATATATTGGATTTCCATTTACGCTGGAGCCATTTTCGGTGTTGGCTGGCTTCCAACGGTGGTAGGGGGCCTTGAGTGGAAACGAATGAACAGCCGTGCCGCTATAGGTAGTATGACTATTGGAACTCTCACCTTTATACTGGTTGATGAGCTTGCTAGAAGAGAAATTATTACACTTCCTGAACAGATAGATTCATTAATGATTGCTTTTTCTATAGGGGTCGTGACATTAGTAGTGATTGGATTTTGTACAAGGCCTAATGATTATGAGCTTTCATTCTTTAAGAAAATGAAGCAGACCAGCTTTGCTGACACGACTATTTCCGAATTTCTTGCAAAAGAGGATGGGCTTGCCCGCCTAAAAAAACAGTACAGGCAAACGATGGCTATATCCATCGCCTTCATATTTATTGCAGCTATCATTTGGGGTTACTTCTTTCTCATGCTTGGATTCTAGTATTACATTCGTGAACTAACTAACCGAAGGAGCAGTGTCATTATGAATTTTGAAACGGTTCAAAGCAAAATAAACGAAGAAATAAATAAGCTGTGGAAAGATGAAATCAATTTTTTACAAACACTTGGCCGTTACCGCAGCACCCTGGGAAACGAACAGGCTATTCAAAACTTTTTGGTGGATTATTTTTCATCAAACTTAGAAATGGAAGTGGATCAATTCACGCCTGACATCAAATCATTAGCAAAGCATCCCGGATTTTCAGTGCCAGAATGGAGTTATGACGGGCGTTCCGTCGTGGTAGCTAAATCTACTTCAAATAACAAACCTAAAGGCAAAAGTGTTATATTCCAAGGGCATGTTGACGTAGTCAGTCCGGGGCCGCTTGAAGATTGGACTTATGATCCATGGAGCTCCACCATAAGCGGAGGAAAAATGTTCGGGCGAGGCCTTCAGGATATGAAATCGGGAATTACTGCCATGATTTTTGCCTATAAAGCCATTCGTTCAGCTGGCTTTATGCCTGCCGCTGATTTTTTCTTTCAGACAGTTATTGAAGAGGAGTGCACTGGCAATGGAGCTCTCGCAGCGCTTGAAAGAGGATACAGTGCCGATGCGGCAATCATTCCCGAGCCATTTGGTTTACAAGCCACGTATTCTCAGGTGGGAGTGATATGGCTGCGTATAACTGTTAAGGGTGCAGGTGCCCATACAGAGCGGGCCAGTGAAGCAGTGAACGCCATTGAAAAATCCTATATAATGATTGAGGCACTTCGCCAATACCGAAAGTATATAAACGAACAGCCGAAGCATCCGGACTTTAAGGATCATCCCCATCCGCTGAATGTAAATATTGGTACGATTCAATCAGGGGAATGGCCTTCTAACGTACCTTCAAAAGCAGTATTAGAAGCTCGGGTCGGATTTTACCCGGGACAGGATCCAAATATTATCAAGAAAGAAGTAAAAGAATGGATTCTTAAAGCCGCAGAACAAGATGATTGGCTTCGGGATTGTAAGCCCGAAATTACTTTTTTTGGTTTTCACGCGGAAGGATATTCGATAGACGACCAAACCGAGCTTTTCCAGAAGGTAGACCGTTCGCACGAGGTTATTACCGGTTCTCCCCCAAAACGAGCTGCATTAACCTGCACGACCGACGCCCGCTTTTATAACCTCTATTACAATATTCCGGCTCTCTGCTATGGGCCTGCAGGTGGTAACATGCACGGTATTGATGAGTGGGTTGATTTAGAAAGTGTGAAGAAGGCCACCAAAGTGTACGCGCATTTTATATCGAACTGGTGCGGCCTCGAACCAACGGACAGAGGGGAGAGTCCTAACTATGAAGATTAACAGAAAGCGTGTGGAACAGAGATTTCATCAATTAAATCAAATTGGAATGGCCCCAGACGGTGGAATAACCCGGCTTTCCCTGAGTAACGAAGATAAACAGGCAAGAGATTTATTTGTAGAGTGGTTAACGGAACTGGGGCTTCAAATAACCATTGATGACCTTGGCAATATTTACGGCACCAAGCCTGGTGAAGACAATAACAGGAAACCAATCGTTTTTGGCTCCCATTTCGATTCTGTGCCGGATGGTGGAATGTTTGATGGCGTACTGGGCGTGCTCGCTGGCTTAGAAATTATCGAGACCATAATAGAAAAAAACATTTCCCACCGCCAGCCCCTCATCGTAGCTAATTTTACAAATGAAGAAGGGGCGCGTTTCCCAATCCCAATGATCGCAAGCGGAGTACTTGGCGGAGTGTATTCAAAAGAAAAAATGTATAACCTTACTGATAATGATGGCAAATCTATCAAAGAGGAATTAGAGCGGATTGAATACCTCGGTCAGGGAAAGAATCGTTTGAAAGAGATCGAAGCATTTATGGAACTGCACATAGAACAAGGGCCGGTATTAGAGCAAAATCAGAAACACATTGGAATTGTGAAAGGGATTCAAGGATTGTCCTGGCTGCGTGTTCACATTATTGGAGAAGCCGATCACGCCGGCCCTACCCCGATGCCTTCACGTAAAGACGCTGCAATTACATCTATGAGAATTATGCTCGATATTCACGAATGGGTAGAGAGCTTAAATGACAGCACCATTGTCACGTTCGGCCAGATTATTGCGTCCCCGAATGTCGTAAATGTTATCCCTGGCAAGGTAAGCTTTACTATCGATATTCGTCATCCAGATGCAGCTGCACTTGCTGACAGAAAAAAAGAATGCCTAAAACGAATCGCATTTCATACTAACGATGCGGATTGCAGCTGGGAACATGAGGAATTATCTGAAATGCCACCGGTTCCATTTCACGAACCGTTTATTCTTGATTTGAAAGACATTTGCCTCAAGTACGACTATTCTTTTCAGATATTGCCGAGCGGGGCCGGCCATGACGCCATGCACATAACACGACTTGGTCCGACAGTGATGATATTTGTTCCGAGTGTGGAAGGAAAAAGTCACAATAAAAAAGAGCTGACTCACTGGGAGCACATTGATACGGCAATAAACCTAATGTATGAGTGGACAGAACAGTTTGTTCATGGACGATAGCTTGAGTTTACAAAAATACATTCGCTTGCTTGAAGTAAAGGAAACGCTTCCGAATATTTTTTATCGGAAGCGTATTTTCTCTTCAGAGACCATTATATTCCAGTTTTTTAATGATTGAATTTATTGACAGATCCGTTTGGACAGCTCCCGGTAAAACCCCATAACGTCCGTGTCCTTAAGGAAAGTAAGTGAGTGGGCTGCTTTCTTGGTGGCAATTTCAATATTGTTCGATAAGGACAAGAACCCGGTCTTCTCGATTGATATCTCTTCAATCTTATGATATGGAATGCTTACGACTACTGATTTTGATTTTGACAGTAAAGCTCGATCCACGAAGAGAATTCTGTGCGAGGTGAAGGCAACAAAATCCACCATTAATCCGTAAGTGCCTTGAATCTCTTCTCCGTCAAATAAAAACTCCTGCGCTTCTTCCAAGTGCTTTTTCTTATTATCCCCTTTACTGAATAAACTCATTATTTTTACCTCCTATAAATTCCTTTCTTACACCTCAAGATCATTGTTTGCTTTTATATCATCGACGTAAGTAGATTTCTGATATTTTTGATATCTAGAGATCATAAAGTAGATTCCCAGCAGCCACCAGCCTCCGAGCATAACCCACTCGTGCCAGCCAAGGCCTGCCGGCATTCCCGGCAAATATTGAATGATGAAGAAAATGCTGAGCAGAAAAGCAATATATCCAACGAGTCCCTTCCTGTCAGCTTTAAAAGGACGTACCATCTCAGGTTCTGATCGACGCAGTTTTAAGAAAGCTAGTGTTACCATGAAATAGGCAATGACAATGGTAAGGCCTCCTGCCTCTGAAAGCCAGCCAAGCATCGGTGAACCAAAGAACGGACTTATCGTTGAGACGAGCCCGATAAATAAGATAGCATTAGACGGTGTTTTATACTTCGGATGAAGCTTTCCGAACCAGGCGGGAAGCATATCTGTCTCTGCCATAGCGTAAATAACACGGCTTCCGCCAATAATAAAAGCATTCCAGCTCGTCATTATACCTGCGATACCACCGACGACGAGAATATTTCCAAACACCTCAGAGCCGAACACAGCCGCCATCGCATCCGCTGTAGGCAGAGTAGACGCTTCTATAGCAGCATCATCCAGGCCAAATCCTACCGCATAAATGATGGCGATGTAAAAAATGACAGCAGACAATACAGAAGCAATTAGTAGTTTACCAATGGAGCGGGGCTTCATATTCATCTCTTCTGCTGCCTGGGGGATAACGTCAAAGCCGACGAACATAAACGGTGTTGCTATGACAACAGCCAATATGCCCGCAGCCCCTCCTGTGAATAACGGTTCTGCATTTGCAAGACTGCCGTTCGAAGCTGAGCCGAAAATAAGCATTAATCCTACCAGTACTATGAGTGAGGTAAACAACAATTGAATAAAAGCAGCGAATTTGATGCCGATGTAGTTAATAAACGTGACAAAAATGGATCCTGCCGCTCCTACTAATACCCAGGTAATATAGACTTCATAATCCGTGATAGTGTACATATACCCTGCTTTGTAATCGGGAAAAATATATTCAATAACGTCAGGCAGCGCAACGGCCTCAAAGGCAACGACAGATATGTATCCAAGGGCAATCGCCCAGGACGCAATAAAAGAGCCTCTCGGCCCGATTCCCCGCAGTGTATACGCATGCTCCCCACCGACACGCGGCATCGCAGAAGCCAATTCAGAGTATGTAAGCCCTACAAAGACGACAAGTGTTCCTCCGATTAGAAAGGCGAGAATGGCACCGATCACACCTGCGTCGATTACCCAGCCGCCCGATAAGACCACCCAACCCCATCCTATCATCGCGCCAAACGCTAATACGAGCGCATCCGGCCGATTTAACACTTTTTTTAATTTGTTTTCATTCGTACGAATTGTCCTCACTCCTTCAATTTGAATTATTGCGGTATCTTTTCAATATTCAGAATTTAAAAGGTGTGTTCCTTTATTATTTATATCCCCAACACCCGCCGCACCTGAAACATTCATGTTTTAAGGAGTGACTGGGACAAAAATATATTATTTATTGCAAAATCCAGGCGATTCTACTGCATCTGTGTGGATTGTTTGTTACGTATGAGTTTTCAAAATATGCTCCGTCAAAATGCTTCGCTTTCCTAGGGCACGGCTCAAGCCTCCCCGGCAGAAAGAACACTGCCTGAAGAGACTTGAGACTCGTGCTGTTCCTCGACGCACAGGACGTGCTAGTGTCGATGTTGGCCACAGGACGTGGCCGGTTTTAATCGACCAGGAGTCTACGCATTTTGACTACGCAAATGACTTGATTTCTCATTCAAAAAATAATATTCGTATTTCAAGAGGCTATTATTACTTGTCCAAACTTATTCGTAAGGCCATCTTTGACTTGTATTAAATTAAACACGTGAAATTTTGGTGTTTATTCTTCGATTGAAGAACGGAAAGCGGCGACTTCGTTGGTGTCAGCGCAGTCGGAAAATCCATTCTGGCGAAGCTTCGTTGAGACAGAATTAGTTGAAGCCAAGCCCCACGGAAAGCGTCCGCCTGCAGGGATGAAATCAACAAAATCCATACTTTCTCTGTTTTAAAAATTGGCTTCGTTTGACACTATTTATTTAACCGCCGCAGCAAGTGCTTCTTCTAGTATAGTAAGGCCT
This sequence comes from Alteribacillus sp. HJP-4, assembly GCF_042139015.1. NCBI lineage: Bacteria > Bacillati > Bacillota > Bacilli > Caryophanales > Bacillaceae > Alteribacillus > Alteribacillus sp. HJP-4. The sequence continues at coordinate 17,894 of NZ_JBHIKY010000020.1, forward strand.
TCTTCCAACTGCTCGTCTGTTATTACGATCGGCATGAGCACCCGGATGACATTGCCATAATTACCGGCAGCTAAAATCAAGAGTCCTCGTTTTTGCGCTTCCTTCAGCACACGGGCGGTCAATGCTTTATCAGATGTTTTTTCCGTTTTGCTGCTCACAAGCTCTATTGCGCACATAGCACCGAGTCCACGCACATCTCCAATGCATTCGAAATGCTCCTGCCAGCTGTGAAATCGCTGCATAACCCGCTTTCCTATCATGGCAGCACGCTCATTTAATTTTTCTTCCTCAATAATGTCGAGTACGGCGAGCGCAGCAGCACATCCGATCGGACTTCCACTATACGTTCCCCCTAGCTCTCCGGGAGCTGCGGCATCCATCACATCTGCACGCCCGATCAAACCACTGATTGGCACCCCGCCAGCCATTGACTTTGATACGGTGATTAAGTCAGGAACGACGTCAAAATGATTTATGGCAAAGAAGTCGCCTGTTCTAGTGAAACCAGTCTGAATCTCATCAGCTGCAAATAAAATGCCATGCTCTTCACAAAATGCCTTTACCCCCTGTACAAAAGCTTTATCCGGAACAATAAATCCTCCCTCGCCCTGTACTGGTTCCATCACTACTGCTGCTACACGGTCTGGTGATATTTCCTGTTCGATAATACGTTTTACGTTATTGAGTGTATCCTCTGAATATTCTTTTTCCGTCATCGCCTCAGGTTTCCGGTAAAAGTATGGAAATGGAGCACGGTAAACCTCCGGAGCAAATGGCCCAAATTCGTATTTGTATGGTTTCACCTTTGCCGTCATCGACATAGTCATTAACGTTCTGCCGTGAAAACTTCGTGAAAAAGTAACAACAGCAGGCCTTTTAGTAAATTTACGTGCTACTTTAACGGCATTTTCTACGGCTTCTGCACCGCTGTTTAAAAACATCGCTTTTTTCTTATGGCTTCCAGGAGCCAGGGCCGTCAACTTTTCTGCCAGCTCCACGTATGATTCATACATCATCACATTAAAGCCTGTGTGTACAAATTGGTCTGCCTGCTCCTTAATAGCCTGAACGACCTTTGGATGGCTGTGTCCGACATTAATAGTGCCAATCGCTCCCGCAAAATCAATAAAACGATTGCCGTCCACGTCCTCTACCACGGCTCCCTTCGCATTCTTTGCGAAGCTCGGCACTCCGTAGCCTACCCCCTCCGGGATAACTGAATGTCGCCGATCTAAAAGCTTACTGGCTGTAGTGCCTGGAAGTGCCGTTTGAACATCTGACGTTTTTGCCATGTGAGTTAACACTCCTTTTTTCGTTTTCCCTTTTTATATTGCAAGAATTATGCCATGTAAATGAATTTCACAAGTCAATTTCAGAACTAAAAATGCGAATATTAACAGGCATTATCTCTCTATATTATTCGATTTTCGCTTCAGGCGAACGCTTTCCGTGGTCTTGGCCGGGCTGTATCAAAAGACATTTTAAAAATTCCAGTCCCCACTCTGGTTGTCAAAATCATGCCAAAACAAGTTATCCCGTACCACTTTTATAATGATACGGGAATATTATTGGGATGACGTCAATAGTTTATAACCTTTTGGCTACAGTGGTATCCCATTAAATGAAGGAGCGAAAGACGGCGAATCCGGAGGGAATAGCAACAGCTGAAGACGCCGCAGGGCGATTTTCCCGAGGAGGCTGAGGCGTTGCCCTCGGAAAGCGTCCGTCTGTAGCGGATTGTACTAACGCTAAATATCTCAAAAAAGTTCTTATTCTGGAAAGAAAGCAAAGAAAAGGCCAGAGAATATTAAATTCTTGGAATGAGAAAACAGGTCCATTGCGTAGCTTCTGACGGAGCCTATTTTGGAAACTCATAGACAACAAACAATCCAGACAGATTCATAGAATCGCCTGGATTTTCCAATAAACAATATACTCTTGTACGTTTTTTTAAGATAGATGCTTTTGTACATTATTTTTGAAGGTTGATACGATAAACGAAAAATCCTCGTCTGTGATACTCAGTGGTGGAGAGAGCGTTAATATATTGTTATGACCCGCTACAATGTCAGATGTTTTCCCTATAATCAAGCCATCCTGCTTGCAGCCAGCGACAATTTTTTTTAATACTCCTTCATCAAGCGGTATCTTCGTATTTTTATCTTCCACAAGCTCGACACCGGCTAAAAGTCCTTTACCGCGGACATCTCCTACCTTTGAGAGTTCCTTCAATTCGTCTAATTCTTTAAGAAGCCTTCTTCCCAGTGATGCTGATTGTTCGACGAGATTTTCCCGTTCCATAATTTCAAGATTTACGAGCGCAGCAGCACATGCAGCGGGATGGCCGCCAAAAGTGTTCACATGGCGGAAATGATCATTTGGCTCACTTCCCTTGAAAGCATTGTAGATATCTTTTTTTACGGCTGTCACGGACAGAGGCAGATATCCGCTTGTAACACCCTTTGCCATCGTAATAATGTCGGGCTTGACATCGTAGTGCATAAATCCAAAGCGTTCCCCCGTACGGCCGAATCCGCAGATAACTTCATCAGAAATAAGCAGGGCTCCATGCTTCTCACAAATTTCTTTCACCCGCTTCATGTACGAGTCATCCGGCATGAGAATTCCGCCGCCTGTGATGATCGGCTCCATAATAACGCCAGCTATAGTTTCATCCTCTTCCCACGTCATCATTCTATCAATTTCATCGGCACAAGCGCGGTTGAATTCTTCAATCGAATGCCCAGCCGGACATCTGTAGCTGTCAGGAGGAGTGACATGAAGAAACCCCTGCGGAAGCGGGTCATATTTGTATTTTCTCTGGGCCTGGCCCCCTGCCGATAATGTTGCAAGCGAACTGCCGTGATAAGCACGGTAGCGCGCGATAAATTTATGCCTGCTCGGCCGCTCCGTCTGATGAAAATACTGGCGGGCGATTTTAAAAGCCGTTTCATTCGCTTCCGACCCACTGTTGGAAAAAAAATAAATATAATCATCCTGGAGCCACTCATTAAGCTTTTCCGCAAGCTGAATGGCAGGAGTGTGGCTTTGAGTTAATGGATAAAAAGGCATATCCAGCATTTGCTGGTACGCTTTTTCTGCGATTTCCTTCCGGCCATAACCTACATTCACGCACCATAAGCCAGACATTGCATCTAAATATTTATTTCCATCTATATCCTTAATCCAGGCACCGTCTGCTTCTTTAACAATTAAAGAAGGTGTGGTGCTGTGCGGACGCATTGCATGCCAGATACTGTCAAGATCTCGTTCCTTTAGATACTCAGGGGTAAGGTTGTTTATACTCATCTCTATCATCCTCTCCATCTTCCATATTATGAAATTATATTAAAAGTCACACAGTTAGAAAGGCTTGTCAATACCTCCCTGGCGCATTGTCATAATTCGTGCTCCCTTCCCGATTAACCTCTTGTTCTTGTTTTCACCATGTATCTTTTGTAAAGTCAAATAAAAGAGCTTGATAAAGGAGGCTATTCATGACGCTTCAAGAGCGTGTCCATGATTATATTAAAACCAGCAAAGTAGAGTATTTGTCATTTTTTCAAGAGACCATTCGAGAAGCAAGTGTCGCTGGAAAAGAAGAAGGCGTTCAGCATATGATGGCTGGCCGCTTAAAAAAAGCAGGTTTCAAGGTGGACATGTGGGAGCTTTCCTACAAGGAATTATCCAAAAGTTCTTATTTCAACTCTACCCGTACTGATTTCATCGGGAGTCCCAATGTTGTCGGCACGTTAAAAGGAAATGGCGGCGGCCCATCACTCATTTTAAATGGTCATGTGGATGTTGTACCAGAAGGCGATCGAAGTCAATGGAAGGAAGACCCCTTTTCCGGAACGATACGTAATGGTAAGGTGTTCGGGCGAGGCACCACTGATATGAAAGGTGGTAATCTGGCTGCGTTGATCGCACTGGAGTCTCTCATTCATACCGGGACCACATTAAAAGGGGATGTGATTTTTGAAAGTGTCGTGGAAGAAGAAAGCGGAGGATCCGGCACTCTTGCCTGTATTCAAAGGGGGTACACTGCCGATGCTGCTATTATACCCGAACCGAGTGAATTAAAAATATTTCCTAAACAGCAGGGCTCAGTCTGGTTCCGCGTTACTGTGCACGGTGTATCTGCTCATGGGGGCACACGTTATGAGGGCGTCAACGCCATTGAAAAGGGCTGGCTTGTCTTTCATCATATTCATCAGCTTGAAAAAACTCGCAACCATCGTATCACTGATCCTCTATATGAAACGAACCCCATACCCATACCTATTAATATAGGGAAATTCGAAGGTGGATATTTTCCTTCCGCCGTCCCCGACAAGGTTATCATTGAAGGAAGAATGGGAATCGCCCCTGGGGAAACGATTGAAGAAGCGCAGACAGAATTTGAAGAGATGATTAAAGCACTTGCTGCAGAAGATACTTGGTTTCTCGATTATCCAGCTGAAGTCGAATGGTTCGGCCTGCGTCTTCCCCCAGGTCACTGCCCTCTTGACCATAGGTTAATGAAGCAGCTAGCTGCACGCTTTAAACGACAAAAAGGCCATGACCCTGAATTAGCCGGCTCTACCTGGGGCACAGACGGAGGTCTTCTCACTCAGGCTGCCGGGATCCCTACAATCATTTTTGGGCCGGGCACAACAAAAATGTGTCATTATGCGAATGAGTATATCGAAATTGATAATATTTTTGAAACGGCAGAAATTCTCGCTATGACTATCGCAGATTGGTGCGGTACAGTTAACAATTGATCGTCCCTTCCTGATCCACCATTCCCGAGGTACTCCGTATTCTTTATGAATTCCCAATCATCAATTCTATCTCTCCATCGAGTTTTCTTCGCTGAAATCCCAGATTCCCTGGGATTTTTCGCTTTATTATTCATAATTAAATAATTATTCAATAATGAATAATTAATTTGAACATACGGATGGGGTGAACAGCGTCATCCACCGATAAGCGATTCGTGAGAATCCACAACAAACGTTAACAGCTCTTTCAGATGAGAAAGGACTTTTTCAGTGGCCTCGTAACGCCTGGGCTGTTTTTTTGTTATGGTTAATTTACTCAGGTTATTCAAAAATGAATAATCAACAGGAAGCTTCGGACAACCAACCGTTTATTATTCATGATGAAAAAGGGGGAAATTACTGTGAGCCGTTCACCAATCCGGAAAGAAAGTGAAGCGATTCTGCAGTCCATCAAAGACGATATTTTAGTAACCGATACAGACGGAATTATTACCCAGGTTACAGATGCCATGAAAGAACTGTACGGGGTGGAGGGCGAAAATTTAGTCGGAAAATCGGTCTATGACCTCGAAAAAGCAGGATTATTCACTCCAATTGTTACTCCGCTTGTGAAAGAAAGCAGCGAACGAATAACGATTATTCAAACGACCAAAGAAGATAAAAAATTTCTTGTCACCGGGGTACCTGTTTTTGATGAAAATGGTCAATTATGGCGGGTGGCGACTTATTCACATGATGTGACGGAATTAGTCAATATGAAAGAGTACCTCGCTCAGATGGAAGGTGAAATGGAACGGGTGCTCCACGAATTAAATCACCTGCGCAGTCAATATCAGTATGAGCATGGGTTTGTAGCACGCTCCTCTGGTATGAAGCGCTGTCTGAATATGGCGAAGCAGGTGGCAGAAGTGGATGTGAATGTGCTTCTTCTCGGCGAATCAGGCGTCGGAAAGACACAAATAGCTAAAATGATTCATCAGGAAAGCCCGCGGTCGAAAGGTCCGTTTATTGAAGTAAACTGCGGTGCCATACCAGAATCTCTTTTTGAAGCGGAGTTATTCGGATATGAAGGAGGAGCATTTACGGGTGCCCACAAACAGGGAAAAGTCGGGCTGGCGGAGCTTGCTGAAGGCGGAACCCTTTTTCTCGATGAAATCGGGGAATTATCACTGAACAATCAGGTAAAAGTCTTAAAATTTATTCAAGAAAAGCAATTTTACCGCGTTGGAGGAAGAAAAGCGAAAAAGGTGGACTTCCGGCTGCTTTCCGCTACTAATCAGGAGCTTGAGGAACTGGTAGAGAAAAAACAATTCCGCGAGGATTTATTTTTCCGATTGAATGTTGTTCCGATAAAGATCCCTCCACTTCGTGAGAGAACATCAGACATTATTCCCCTCATAGAGCATTTCGTGAAGGATTTTTCAAAGAAGCACAATCGGGAAATCAAACTCGACAAAGGTACTCTCCGGCTCCTCACTGACTTAGAATGGAAAGGAAATGTACGGGAGTTAATGAATGTAATGGAACGGTTAATCGTTACCTCTCCGAGCAAGCTGATTACTGCCGATCAAATCACAAGCTATTGTTCCGCCGGACAGAGCGGATCAAATAAGTATTCCTTTAAAGGGTCCTTAAAGGAAACTCTGGCTTCTGTAGAGGAAGACCTCGTACGGGAAGCTTCCCACACTTTCCGCACCACCACAGAAATGGCTGAATGGCTCGGTATCAGTCAGCCTTCTGTCGTTAGAAAATTACAAAGATACAAAATTAAATGAATGTGGCATGGAAATTGCAAAGTAATAAAGAAACGCTGCAAAAGGGTGATACGTGGTGAGTAATTATCTGGAAAAGGAAACAGATCAGGAGAAAATAGAAACAGAGCCTTCTTATTGGACAGCTTCAAACAAATGGAAGTCGTTGACTGCTTCCGTCATCAGCTTGTTTTTATTTTTAGTTCCTGTTCCTTATCAAGGACAGTGGACAATTGGCATCGGTATAATTGCCGAAATGCTCCAGGCTGTATTTGAAAGCTATTTATCTGCCTTTATGACGTTCATTCTTGTCCTCTCTGTGGCGGCCACCTTTCTTATAAAGGGAATGGCTGCCGCGAAAATGCCCCGTACAGATGACTCCATATTTTTAAAAGAGTTATTTGACGTTCATACTGCTTGGGTTGTGTTAAGAATTCTTGGTGCCTCCTTTGCGATCATGACCCTCTTTCAAATCGGTCCGGAAGTCATTTGGTCGGAAGCGACAGGCGGGACTGTCCTGTATGAGCTTGTACCCGTCCTAACCACCTGGTTTCTCATAGCAGGTTTTCTTATGCCGCTTCTGCTTAATTTCGGATTAATGGAATTTATTGGAACGATGGTGCGCAGCCTGATGCGTCCTTTGTTCAGGCTTCCCGGCCGGTCGTCAATTGACGCTATGGCTTCCTGGATGGGAAGCGGGACTGTGGGCGTTCTGATTACCACCCAGCAGTACGAAAGCGGTTATTACACGAAAAGAGAGGCTTCGGTCATCGCAACTAACTTTTCTGTCGCGTCCATTGCCTTCAGCCTCGTAGTAATCAGCTTTATAGGAATGGATCACATGTTTATTCAATTTTATATAACCGTTGTAGCTGTTGGATTGATTGCTGCGGTAGTATGCCCAAGAATCCCGCCTCTTTCCAAAAAGGAAGAAATATATTTTGAACCGGCAGGAAAACAAATTATCGAAGACGTACCGGAAGGAAAATCACGATTAAGCTGGGCTGCAGAGCTTGCTGTGGAGAAGGCTTCCCAGGTGAAAAGCGCTTCCTCTGTTATGAAAAGTGGAGTTAAAAACGTTCTCGATATTTGGTTTGGGTTAATTCCACTAGTAATGGGACTGGGCACGATTGCCCTTATCATTGCAGAGTTTACTCCCGTTTTTAATATTTTGTCGTATCCGCTCGTTCCATTGCTTGAGTTCGCCCGCATTCCGGAAGCAGCAGAAGCAGCACCTGCTATGATAGTCGGCTTTGCGGATATGTTTCTGCCTGCGGTGATCGGAAGTGGAATTGAGAGTGAATTAACACGTTTTGTTATCGCTGCCCTTTCGATGACACAGCTTGTTTATATGTCCGAAGTCGGTATATTGCTGCTGCGTTCTAAGATTCCATTAAGTTTTTTAGATCTAGTGATCGTATTTATTCAGCGCACGATTATTACGCTGCCGATCATTATTCTCATGGCTCACCTGTTCTTTTTTTAACTAGACAAGTAAATTTAAGCTTTAGATGCAAGGTCACCAAAGGAGGAAGTCAATATGTATAAACCAAAAGATTCTTCAACAAGTCCCAGATATACCGGTGTGAGAACCTTCATGCGCCTTGAACAAGTCCAGACAACCGAAGACGTAGATTTTGTTGTTGCTGGCAATCCATTTGATACAGCCGTTTCCAATCGAATCGGTGCCCGCGGCGGCCCTCAGCATATACGCAACTCTTCGATTCTGCTCCGACCCTATAATCCAGATCAAGGTATTAATATTTTTGACTTCTGCTCAGGAGTGGATTATGGAGATTTTGAAATTGTACCTCAAAATATTCACCGTTCTTATGATATTGTTGCGGAGCAGCTTGCACCGATTTTAGAAAAAGAAGTGGTCCCGATTATTCTCGGAGGAGATCATTCCATTTCCCTCGGCCACCTCCGTGCTTTTGCAAAAAAATATGGACCTATTGCGCTTGTTCATTTTGACTCGCACAGTGATACATGGGATAACTATTTTGGAGAAAAATATATGCACGGAACGCCTTTCCGGAGAGCGGTCGAAGAAGGGCTGATCGATACATCCCATTCGATTCAAGTCGGTCTTCGCGGTCCCCTTTACGGACCGGAAGATCTTACAGACCCTGTAGAACTTGGTTTTCAAACGATTCCTATGAGAAAAGTCCGTCATCTCGGCCAGCAGGAAGTGATGCGGCAGATCCATGAGCGAGCCGGTAATAAGCCTGTATTTGTTTCTTATGATATCGATTTTGTAGATCCTGCATTCGCCCCTGGGACCGGAACACCAGAAGTCGGAGGTCCGGACAGCTTTGAAGCGCTTGAATACATCCGTGGTCTGCACGGCTTAAATATTAAAGGATTTGATCTTGTTGAAGTGCTGCCAGCGTATGACAGCGGTGAAATAACTGCTGCCCTGGCATCAGCCGCAGCTTACGAAATGATTACTCTCATTGCGATGAGAAAACGGGACCGGCTCCAGGCAAAACAGAACGAAAGGTTACAATCTAATTTTTGAATATAATTCCCCAGCCTGTTGAAAGTACCAACAGGCTTCGTTTTTCATGCCTAAATAAGACCGAGTACTTTTATTACTGGTCTCAGGGAATTAGTCACTATCTCTCTGATGCTTATTGATTCTGGAAAAACAATGTAAATAAATGCAAGTGCCCAGCCGATAGTTAATATTGATACGGAAGCTGCTTTTTCTTTTTTTTCATTCTGCTTCATTAAAATCCATTGCAGCAGCGTAATCAGAATGACTAAAATAGTCATCCCCAATACATGAGCACCTTCATAAACATTCATGAATGATCACCTCTTTTTACTCAGTGGGCTTCGGGGCACTACCTCTACCTAACCTGATCACATTGGATTTTATATCAAAAGAAACCTTTACCTCAGGATATATTTCCTCCCAATTATCTTTAGACTTTTTCCAAATTTCAGGGTACTTTCGCCGAAACGCCTCTCCAAACCCTAACACATCAGCTTGAAATTCTGCTTGAACCTTATTAAGTGTTTTTTGAAGTCTTTTCTCCATTCTCTTTTCAAGCATGTTCTCCAGCTTTGTCATTTTGTCCGGATTGTTTAAATCCACACTGCTTTCGTTCTGCAGGACATTTCCATCGGTAATCAGCTTCAATGTAATTTCCCACTGGCCATTTTCGATTTTCGGAATTAATTGGGATTTCCCATTTGTCAGTCTCATAGCTATATATTTTTCTGAGTTTTTTAAAGGGATATTGGCTAGGCTTTCATACACATTTTCCGTAAACCACATCATTCCTCTTGTGACCTGATCCCCGACTGATCCCGTAAATTTCCCCTTCTCAAGAATCGCCGTGCGGTGAAGGTAAGCTATCGTCTGTAATGACTTTTCTTTAATCGGTGGTTTTTCAATATCAATCATAGGTATAGCTGCTGAACTTCCATCCTGTTGAAACATTTCTAATAACTCCAGCAATGTAACATGCATTAACACTTCAGCTTCAGCAAGCTCCTTTAACACTTCTGATGAGCTTCTCTCTATTATAGGAGTTAATTTCATGATATCCTTCGCTGATTCTCTGCTTATGAAAACGTAAGCGCGCATTCTCGGTTCGTGGTGTCTCAGGAAAAAGTCCAATTCATCCCTGATTCCTCCCCTGGCCAGATCTTTGCTTATTACAATTACTTCGGTATGACTCCAGAATACTTCTCTCGATATTTTTTTCTCTAGATTTTCTAACGCATCGGGAATACTCAATCCCGTAGCTGACTGGGTGGTCGTCTGCTGCTCTCCTCCGCTTCCACGCGCTTCAGATGAGCTTGCGTTCGGGATGGATTGCTCTATTGTAATTTCTAATTTTTCATCATCTGTTTTATCAAATGCCACTCCTGTAATTAAAGAAACATCGTTTATTTCCTCACGGTCCCAGCACCCGCTAAGTAATAAAAAGGCAGATGAAGTAATGAATATCAGTTGTATATATTTCATCATTCTCCCCCTGTTACCTTTTCAGTATTTTGCGTATCCACGCCAACAGAAGTAAAATTACAGGTATTACTAATCCGTAAACTGTAGTATCGATAAAAGCTTCTTCAAAATGCTCGCTCGCTTCTGTAGAGTTTGAGAACGAGGTAACCGCAAAGATACCGATTATCAGACCCATCGGCAGAATGATCGGACGGAAATCTTTCAAATTCAACCATTGGGCCGTTCCAAGGACGCACACATAATAAAAAACTCCTATTTTCAAAAACGTCCCCAAAATCCAAACTGCCATTACGATCGATTCCAAATGAGAAATAAATTCTGCGATGCTGATGTATCTTGCTGCCGTCATAAGAGGCGCATTAATGCTTTCGGTTACATCGCCAAAAACAAGCAGTACTGCCAGACTAGTAAAAACCATCGTCACTGTAACGGCACTTAAAGAAAGCATTCCCCATCTCCAAACTTTCTTTTGGTCAGCGATATAAGGGAGAAGAAAGCAGATAAGGCCATATTCTGCAAACCATGTCTGCAGCCTCCAGGCTCCATCAATTGAAGGCTGCACCCCCTCTTCCCATAACGGAAGCATTCTTTTAAATTCCATTTCCGGAATGAGAAGCAGAACAATTAAAAATAACAGAAGAATAAATATAGGTACAATAATGTTTGAGAGCCTTCCTAATACTTCAATCCCTCCAAAAATGGCAAATGCACATGCCATTAACATACTTCCTATTATTACTACTAACGGCGTTCTATTTAAGAAATCACTGACCACATATTCGCCGTACTGCCATGTCATGATACCGGTCGATGTGATATATAAGAACATAGTAAAAAAACTTATGATTTTACCAATAAATGTACCGAGGATCCGCTCACTATATTCAATGATCGTTAGACCCGGATACCATTTATGGAGAAGAATGGCTGCGATAATAGCCAAAAACCCTACTACTGCAGCCCATATTGGAGAAATCCACAGGTCTCTTCCAGCAATACTCACAATAGCACTCTGTACAAACAAGATACCTGTGGCGACAATTGTCGGATACATCATCAACCCCATCTGAAAAGCGGAAATCTTTCCTTTTTCCAATATTCACCCAGCTCCTTATTCTTCGTTTCCACTCTGCCGAACCGGCTTTTGATGTGCTCCCTGCCTATGTTTGTTAAAGTCCCCGGTAAAATGAGGACGAGTATCGAGCTTCCAGAGTGGTGCCCGCACGAAAACATCCTTTAATTCCTGCTTGTTTGCCGGAGCAGCAGGAGAAAGGTAAGGAACCCCAAACGTACGCATTGAGCATAAATGAACGAGAATAAAGATAATTCCTATCATAATTCCAACCAGTCCAAGAGTACCTGCCAATAAAATCATTGGAAATCGCAGCATTCTTAAAGTGATAGCAACGTTATAACGAGGTATAGAAAAGGAGGCGATTCCGGTGAATGCAACCACCATTACCATTGATGTAGAAACAAGCCCGGCCTGTACTGCTGTCTCTCCAATAACTAATGCCCCTACAATACTTACGGCAGCCCCAATTTGTTTCGGAAGTCTCAGCCCAGCTTCTCTAAGTGCCTCAAAGGTTACTTCCATTAAAAACGCTTCCATCAGTGCTGGGAAAGGCACCATTTCCCGTGATGCAGCTATACTTAACAGCAGAGGCGTAGGGAGCATCTCCTGGTGAAAGGTTAAAATGGCAACGTACAGCGACGGGAGAAGCAAGGATACCATGAATAGAAATATTCTCAGCCAGCGAATCGCTGTGGCGATCATGAAATGCTGATAATAATCTTCACCCGACTGTAACAATGAAAAAAGTGTAGCCGGCAGCACTAAGGCAAAAGGCGTGCCGTCCACCAGCACAGTGGCACGTCCTTCTAACAAGCCGGAAATACAAACATCCGGCCGTTCTGTTACAAGCATTTGCGGAAAGGGGGATAACGGGTTGTCCTGTATCAGCTCTTCGACATATGAGGTTTCAAGTATCCCATCGATTTCAATACCTTCAATTCTTTTACCTACTTCTTCAATTAAAGTCTTGTCCGTTAGTCCCTCTATATAAGCGACTATCACGGATGTCCGTGTATAGCTCCCGACATTAAATTGTTTAATCTTCAAATCTGGACTCCGTATTTTGCGGCGGAGCATCGAGATATTAACGGCAAGCGTCTCTGTAAATCCCTCTCTTGGGCCGCGCACTACCGATTCAGCTGTCGGTTCTTCGACAGATCTCATTTCCCATTTAGTTAGACCAAAGGAAAATCCCTGCTTTTCTCCATCCACCAGCAGAATACAATGACCGATAGACAATAGGTGGACACATTCATTAAACGTGGTGACTCTTTTCTTTTTTGAAACATATAAGTGTTCATCCATCCAATCCATTATCGGAATCTTCTTGTCATACTCATGCTTTGTGAGAGGGATCAATACATGATCATCTATTTCTTCTGTATGTACCAGCCCTTCAATATAAATTAACTGTGCCTTAACGTGTTCATGCAAGAAAAAGGAATGAAAAATAACATCCGGGCAATCCTTATACAAAGATGAAAGATTATGACTATTATCGATTAAATCGTAATAAAGCTCCTTTGGCTCTTCTAAGGACCTTCCTGATTTTTGCCTCTGTCTTCTTTTTTTATATAGTCGTGAGAACATGGACATGTCCCTCATTTGCTGAAATGTCACCCGAAAGGTTGTATTGGTAGCTTTACCTATTTCTTATTTTAGATACAACTTTTCACACAAAGAAAAACTCTGCCTGCCGACAAGTCCAGAAGGCAAACCCTTAGCTGATTCGTTCTTAATTAATATTAAATATATTTTAAGCAAGAAAGAACCCACTGAGATCATTAGTCCCAGCAGGCAGCATCAAATTTCATTTTTAAAATATTTCAGGCCATCTGCCACTAAAGCCGCGATCTGTTCTGCGCCTTTCTCAGTAAAGTGTGTACAGTCAGTTCCGTCCACCGATTTCATAAACAATTTCAGAGTTTGATCATATCCAATGCTTGAGTAATGGGCTATACTTTTCGCCATTAAATCTATAAGGGGCACATTCAATTCTTCCGCTGTTTCCTTCATAGCATTGCAATAGTCCCCGAAGTCAACGAGAAATTCACCTCCGACATAATGCATTCTTCCGACCGGTGTTATCAGCACAGGAACAGCCCCCGCCGATTTTGCGTCTTTTACGTATTTCGTTAAATAGGTTTGATACTCCTCATACGGCTCAGTATAACGCTCCGGCTTTGCTTTTGTGGAATCATTATATCCCATTTGAATTAATATAAGGTCACGGTGGCGGACTTCCTTTAAAAGTGCATCCCATCTTCCTTCCTCAATAAAGGTTTTCGAGCTTCGTCCTCCAATTGCCCGGTTACAAACACAGTAATCCTCTTCAAGAAAATTACCCAGAAACTCTCCCCACCCTGCCTGCGGTTTTTCTGTGGTGGAATAAGCCTGTACGGTCGAGTCCCCAGCTAAATAGATTCGTTTATCGGCTTCCAATATTACTTCACCTTCTATACGGCATGCTCTGCCATGATTTTTTGCTGACGGTCATCGATTTTGATAAATGTTCTGTAAGAAATCCACATCATAATAAAGGCCGTGAGACTTGCCCCGAAGAAGAGAATAAGAACGGGCAGAGTGAAAAACAAATGATACAGGGTAAAAAAAGCGGCAATAATATAAATAGATCGTAAGGGGTGGTAAAGCGCAATTAATAATGCATTTTTGAAATACCGAAAAAACGAAGTCTCATAATGAACAAACACAGGAAAAATATAGAGAAGCATAAGGCCATATAGGAAAGCTGTCACAAATAGAACATAGCGGTATAAAAGATTCAGCCACTCATTATCTACTACAAAATAGTTCAGATTCGTATAAATGGCAGCCCCAAACGCGAACAGCACCCAAATGAGAGCATTGGCACGCAGAAACTGCTGACAGTACGCTCTCCAAAATTCACGAAAAACCGCCATATCAGTCCTTCCCATGGCCCATTTACGAAACACCGTAAACATGGCCATTGTGCTCGGCCCGACACCGAATAGCAGGAGACCCGCAGCTGAAAACAGCACCCACAGCACATTTATATATATTAAAAATAACACTATTTCTCCTGCCTGATAAAATCCGCTCAGCCAACCGCTGTTCATCATTTCTCCTCCTCTATTTATAATAATGAATGTCCAATCGCACGGGCCCGATCAATCCTGATTGAAGCCCGGCGTGATCCTTTTCGTTTGCTGAGCTGTTCGTCACCTTGATTCGAAAGTGATTTACTCCTTGTTGCAATACATTTTCACGAATCCAAATCCGATAGGGCGCCCACATTCTCAATCCTGCGTTCTTACCGTTTACAAATACTTCTGCAATATCACCTATTACTCCAAGCTCTAGCTCGGCGGAGGTGATATTACTTACCTCCTCAAGCTCAATGCTTTGCTCATATGTCATGGTTCCTGAAAAGTGGTCGTACCCGCTCCATTCGGTCCAGCTTCTAAGTGGCTGCAAATTTTTAGTGCCATCCGGAAGCTGAATGTGCCAGGAGTCATTAAAATGGATGGAGTCTATCTGCAGGTTCTGTGACTCCAGCTCTTCACCAGTAATCTCGCCACCTGGTTCCACCGCAAAAATGACTGACTCTCTCCTCTGAAGCCTCAGCGGAGCAGGCTCTGTGCGAACCTCAGCTGCTTTCCCGCTCCAGGCATCCCACTGTTCGATCCTTCCAGGAGTTTTTCCAAATTCCACCTTCCCCTGATAAGCTTCTTCCCCTTCATTCACCATAAGATAAAACGTACAGCCGTCCTTTACTACACTGCTCAGACGAATGGACCGCGATGCGGGGATAATGCTGAGCTTTTTCTCTGCTCGTTCTATAAAGCGCCCCAGCTGCTCCATCAAAATGACGCTTCCACCTTGAGCAGTAAATTCATCTAGAATCTCAATCGTCCTCATATCAAACATAGCTTTATCTTCAACGAGAATAACTGAATACTTCTGCTTCTGTATTGAAATCGATTTTTCTTTCCAGCTGCTTTCATGTAGAAGACTCTCTTCCAGATAGTTAAATTCAATCTGATTTTCATACAAAGGTTTGGTCACTTTCCATGGCAAAAAATCTTCCCTGCATAGGACCGCAATCTTTGTTTGGTTGATGCTGTCTGTCATCAGCCAGCTCAACCGTTTCATATAAGTGGAAAAGTGATGATAATACGGCCACCACGTATTATTGGGCCCGACATCCGGCGGCCTTTCGTGGCTTCTGATGCTTCCTTTGACAGAATAATAAAAAGCATGGGGGCAGAAGAGGTTTATGCCCCGCACGGCGAGCCAGTCAATATACCATTTTTTGTCCCCCGGACTGAGCGCCCATCCGCTCTCTTTGCCGCAAACCCCTAAAAACTCATTCATGTTCCTGCGCCTTCCGCGGTGACGTGCTGCATCCGAGGAGCACTTTCCGGCCGTAGAATGCTCTCCTTCTAATGCTTTTCCTTCTTCAGGCGCCACCCACCGCCATACGACATCCTGGCCGGGAATATGAAAATTCGCCAGCATGCCGATCTCATCACTTGCTGCTGGATGACCAGTCAGTGCAATTCCATGTGCAGCACACCACTTACTTATCGGCTGGTAGTAGGAAAGACGCAGCTTGTCATTGACGGCTTTATTAAATTCGCTTCGAACATAATCTGCTTTGTTTTCGGCATGAAACCAAAGGTAGGGCAGATCACTTTCTTTGTTTCCTTGTTTCTTATACCAGCCGAGAAATCCGCTTGTCCACGGTTTTAGATCCGGCCGTGCGTTTCTGCCAAGAATGTCAGGCTCATCTGTAAATACAGCGATAATTGTGTTTCCAAAGTATTGCTTCAGTTCAGAATAATAGCGTTCATGCGTCAACTCAATAAACTTATTCACAGCGTCAGGATTTAATAAATCAGCAGAGGCAGGAGCGTGCTCTTCCCCATCATCCTCCCCTTCGTGGATTCCTCTTATCGTCCCCTCCGTATAAGTCTCAACGAACAAGAGGATGGACCATTCCCTATCATCAGCGGGAGTAAAAGTAATCTTATCATCTTGGAGGCTGAGAAGTATTCCTGTCTCAGGCTCCACAGAAGTAGAGGTCTCTTTGCAGACAGCCTGAGCCGAGATTAAATTTTCATGTTCCGGAAAAGACAAATTAACTTCCTGATATTCAGCACAAGGATATTCCAGCATTTTCAGGCCGCGGCTGGCATATGACCTGTCCGCTTTCACCACCTGTCCTGACGCAGACCCGGATGGATACATTCCTTCATCGTACAGAAATACCTGCATTCCTAACGAAGCAGCTTCCGCAACAGCAGTCCTGACAAATTTCATAAATGCGTTCGACAGATACTCTATGCTTTCCGGCATCCCAATTCTTGGGTGCAGAACAAAGCCATTTACACCTTTTTCATAAAAATCATGAATCTGGCGGCAGAGCTCTTTCTCAGATAAATCATCATTCCAAAACCAAAAAGGGACGGGTGTGTACTCGTCAGAAGGGTGCAGGAATTGCTTCTTCAACTGGCTCAGCATAAGATCACGCCTTTTTCCATTGAATAAGCGAGTCAATCTTGACTGCCTCACCTGTCTTCAAAGAGTGATTTCCGGCAATCCCGGTTAATATCGACATCGCACCATCAATATGGGAAGCGGCCCGGTGGAATTCATCATCGCGCGGTTCTCCGAATAAATCTCTCAATAGCTCAGGGTCTCCCCCGCCGTGGCCCCCTTCTGTTTCAGAAACATCTATTTCATAAGGTGCACCAAACATTGGGAGAATCACAATTGATTTTTCTTCAATCGAGCCTTCTTCTTGTTTATTTCCTCCGGAGTTAATGTAGGATTGCTCGCGGACTTTAACCTCCATTCTTCCTTTACTTCCGTTAAAGCTTACGAGATAGCCCTCCCACGGAAGATAGGCATTAAGTGAATAATTTAAAATAGCTTTATTTTTATATGTCACAAGTACGCCCAGGGTGTCTTCGATACTGATCCCGTCTCCAAATACACTTTGATCACGTTGATAGCCATCCTCAGCTTCTGCATCTAGATACATCGCTTTTAAATGCGGGTTCTCGGCGAGCTGAATGGCAAAAGGGTCACTCTTTGCAGCACCGCTTCCGTGTGCTCTTTGATAAAACCTGGTCACTCCGCGCTCTTCTGCATTTTCCTTCCCGTAAAACCGGAGCCCACCTGCTGCATAAACGGTTTCCGGAAAGGTGCCAAGCCAAAAATTCACAAGATCAAAGTGATGGGTTGATTTATGGACGAGCAGCCCTCCGCTGTTTCGTTTGTCGCGGTGCCATCTTCGGAAATAATCAGCACCGTGCTGAGTATCGAGCGCCCATTCGAAATTGACGGAATACACTTCTCCTAGTACGCCGCTTTTAATAATTTCTCTTATCTTTGTATTATGCGGAGCGTACCGGTAATTAAATGTCACCCGGACATTTCTGCCTGTCCGATCAATTGCATCCATGATCTGCCGGCATTTTTCTTCATCCACTGTCATTGGCTTTTCTGTAATGACATCACAGCCCAGCTCCAGCGCTTTAATAATATACGTATGATGCGTCCGGTCGACCGTGGTCACAATAACCACGTCAGGCTGTTCAGATTGTATCATCGATTCAAATTGCTCTGCCCGGTACACAGCAACAGCTTCATGTTCATATTTCGTCTGCAGCAGCTCGTTCGCATAGCCCATTCTTGTTTCATTACTGTCACAAAAAGCAATAAGCTTCGAAGAGTCTTTAAAATCAGCTGCAAGGGCTCCATAAAAGAATTCGGCTCTTCCTCCGGTTCCAACTAAAGCGTATGTTTTTTTCATTTTATCCACTCCTATGCTCCCGATTTCATTTTTCTGTATTGACCTGGTGTCACACCGACATGCTTTTTAAAAATACGGTTAAAATAACTATGTCTATACCCTACAGCTTCCGATATTTCGTTTACCTTTAAAGTAGATTGAAGCAATAGCTCCTTTGCTTTATCCATTCGTATCGTAGTAAGATAATCAATAAAATTAATGCCAATGATTTTCTTAAAAGCCTTACTAAGCGTATGCGGAGTTGTCCCTACACTGTCCGCACAGCTGTCCAGTGAGATATCCTCCATGAAATTCTGCTGGATATCTTCAATGACTTCCTCTACGAGCCTTTTCATTTCTATATCCATCCGCCCCTGCAGAATTTCCACGTAGGGGGAGATTACTTCATCGACAATCCAGTTCACCATCTGCTCCGGCTCTCGTATTCTCGTCAATTCATCGAACATATTGCGTCCTTGAAATAAATCTGCAGGCTGGATGCCAGAATGTAAAATTTCATGCTGGATGGTGCCGAATAATTGCAGCATTCCCGAATGAATCGTAATTTCTCTTTTCCCCACCTCCGTCAGTTCATGCAAAAAATCCCTGATCAGCTGTTCTGTTTCAGCTATCCTGCCCCGGCGCACAGCTTGAATGATTTCCTTTTCAATATCGAAGGGGTATGAAACCTTGTAGCTGTCTGTTTCCTTATTCATTTCCTGCATATCAATTATTTGGTTTTGATTCTCAAAGTTACGGAATCGTTTTCCCTGGCTTACTTCTTCAAACAAATGAGGAATACGTTTCACCTGCTTCACCGTCTCACTCAGAGTGACTGTAACCTTCAAATGCAGAGATTCATTTACTCGAGTCGTAATCTCTTGTGCACATTGGTACAATTCGTTTTTTATTTTAGATACATCAGGAGTCACAATAAGCATCCCAATCGATAAATCGTGGTAATTTACCATCGTATATTGATTAAAATACTTTCCCGCTATGTCTTCGATAATATTAGCCATTGCAAATGTGACCAGGCTTTCATCATTAGAAGATACAACAGCCGATTTAAAATCACCGGTTGATTGGATGTCCATGATAAAAAATTCATGTTTATTCAGTTTCCACGAATAGCTTTCCATACGAGCGCGCAATTCCTCTTCGCTGTAATCGTAAAGGTAACCTCTCGTCAACTGCTGAAGAAAGCTTTGTTTTAGCAGTGGTATCTGTGCTGCTAACCGCTTCTGCAAGCTTTCACTTTCATTGGACAGCTTCGTCCAGCTGTCTTCAATCGCTTCAAACTCATCTCTTTTCTCATCCATCCACTCGTCTTTTTCATCGCCGGCAAGAACGTTCATCAGCTTGCGGACGGGGCGGTAGATCCGGCTGGAGGCAAACCACGTCATTAAAAAGGCGATTATTAGAACAGACAGGCTGATAATCAAAATTAAATTAGATATAAATACAATCGGCGAAGTAATGGAAGAAATGGGCGCGGCGGAAACGTAACGCCATTCGGAGTTAATTCGGTTTAAGTTGCCGGAGGAAACCGAGTATGTGTCACCGTCCCAATCCATGGTAAACGACTCGTCCGGCTCCGAATGAGAAAGCACTTCCTCCTTTACCGCACTGACAAAACCATGATCATCTGCATTATTCCGCGAAACGAGTAATTCTTCTTCATCGTTCATCATAAAGGTAGCACCTTGATCATATGGCGTCAGTGTCTGCAGAAGCTGACCAAAACTCTGCTGATCAATCGTTACTAAAATCGTTCCGAATGGATCCCGGCTGACCCCTGGAATGTTGTGGGTCAGCGTCAAAGCCTCGCCTCCATTGCTCAGGCTCGTATTGAAAATACTCCAGTTTACCTGTTCTCCGTCCGTTAACACAGAACGGTAAGTAGAATAATCATTTTGATCGGTCACACGGTGGTAATGAGGATTAAATAATACCGGTTCCTCCGCATCTACAAATAAAAATACTTCATCGATCAGTGGATGGCTCCCCTTTAACACGAGCAGTGTCTGAACGATATCACGCGTTTCCTGGAAGTTTTCAACATAATCCAGATTCACGAGAGAATCATTAAAACGTGGTTCAAATGCCCAGTGAGATAAGGAAATTTCTAAATAATTAAATTGATCGTCAATATTCTCTGCCCGCTGATCGATCTGATTTTCATGAATTTCCCTCAGCCCTTCTTCCACCTTTACAACACCGAACCCGTAGAAGCCGATGCCAAAGATAATACCTGGAATCGAGGTAATAAGTAAGATTAAAATAAAGCTTTTGCGAAAATAGTTACTTTTCCAGTCTGGCCCCGTTTTTTGCTGTGGTTTTCTGCGAAGTCTGATCATTATTTATCCCACCCTTACTTAAGCGAGTCGATTATCTCCATCCTTTCTTTCATTTTAATGTAAACCCTTTCATAAAACACCCTTTTCTTAGCCTTTCACCGATCCAAGCATGACACCCTTTGCGAAATGTTTTTGCAAAAATGGATAAAATATCAAAATTGGTACAGTAGCAACCACAATTACCGCTAATTTCAAGGATTCCTCCGGCGGATCTGCGAGCATGGCATCCATCTCCCCAAAATCAACATTCGCAATCATCATCAACTGCTGAAGCAATAATTGAACGGGCCATTTCGAACTATCGCTGATATAGAGAAGCGCATTAAAAAAGTCATTCCAGTAAAACACGGCATAAAACAGTGCAAATGTGGCTATCACCGGCTTTGACAACGGCAGTACAATCCTCCAGAATATTCCGATCTCAGTACAGCCGTCGATTTTCGCTGCTTCCTCAAGCTCCTCCGGCAGATGTTGAAAAAATGTCTTTACGATGATTAGATAAAATGGATTAATAGCCATTGGAAGGATCAGCGCCCACAGAGAGTCCAGGAGGCCGAGGCTTCTCACTACAATATAAGTGGGAATCATGCCACCCGTAAATACCATCGAAAAAATAATAAGATTTAAAAACACATTTCTGCCGAGCAGCTTTTTGCGTGATAACGGATATGCCATCGTAAGAGTCAATGCCAGGCTGACAAGCGTTCCTGCCACCGTGACAAATACGGAAACTCCGATGCTTCTAATAAAAGTGCTAGTGGAGAAAATGTAGCTGTATGCATCAAGAGAGAATGTTTCCGGAATGAGAAAAAAAGCCCTTCTCGAAAGCTCTGCTTCCGTTGCAAACGATCCGGCCACAACATACACAAATGGCAGAAAGGTGACGAGCGCTATCACCACCAACAGCACGTGATTAAACACGTCAAATACTCTGCCGGCCGGTGTATTATGCATTTTGTTCATCGATTCGCACTCCTTTCTCCATCAGAATAATCCATCCTGGCCCATTTTCTTTGCAAAATAGTTCGCTCCGTAAATTAAAATGATTCCAACAATGGCTTTAAACAAGCCGACAGCGGTACTGTAGCTGAAGGCGCCCTGGGTTATCCCCATAAAATACACATACGTATCAAATACATCAGCGACTTCTCTGTTCAGAGAATTTGTCATGAGATAAATCTGCTGAAATCCCTGATCCAGAAAATTACCTAAACGAAGAATTAAAAGAATAACGATCGTGCTTCTTAATGCAGGCAGCGTTACATGCCACATTCTACGAAACCGTCCGGCTCCATCAACAATTGCCGCTTCATACTGCTCTGAGCTGACATTGGCAAGCGCGGCAAGAAAAATAACTGTCCCCCAGCCAACCTCCTTCCAAATGACCTGACCGATAATCATCGGCCTGAACCAATCCGGATGAGAAAGAAAGGAGATCGTCTCACCGGTGAAATACGAAACAATTTCATTTACAATTCCGCCGCTCGTTGTTAAAAACACGTACGTGATACTCGCAATAATAACCCACGACATAAAGTGCGGAATGTAGACAAGCGTTTGTATCGTTCGTTTAAAATAAGTCATTCGAATTTCATTGATTAACAGCGCCAAGATAATCGGCACCGGAAAAAAGAAAATAATATCATAAACAGCTAATATTAACGTGTTGCGAAGCAGTCTTATAAAATCTGGGTTGTTGAAGAAATTCTGAAAATGCTGAAATCCCACCCATTCACTCTGCCAGAAACCTAAAAAAGGCGAGTAGTTTTGAAAGGCCATTAGTACGCCCCACATCGGCAGATATTTGAAAATTGCAAAGTATAAGAGACCGGGGATCAGTAAAACATAGAGCCATTTGTCTCTTTTAAGCTTTTGAACTGCCGTTAAATCTTTATTCTTTGCCGGCATTTTATATTTACGCTCAACTTCCGCATTTTCCACGTGATTGCTTCCACTCCTTTCTTTTGGGAGCGTCCCAAAGAGTTTAATTGATGCACCCTCTGGGACTGTCCCCTTTCTGTTGTACTGCGGTTATCGGCGCTTTATTTAGTTTTGGCTTTCTTTATATAGAGTGTTGATTTCTTCTATATAATCCTGCCCTCCAGAGCTTAGCCACAGATCTTCTGCTTCTTCGAGCCCATTTTCGTCAATTTGACCGACAATATATTTAATACGGGCATCAGCAATAATATCGTCGAGCTGCTGACCTCTAGTTGCATATACTTCAGAAATTAAAGGCTCGGCAGGGTTTGCCACCACAATGTCTTCGTTCGCTTCCATCACGTCCTGCCCTTTTTTAAGGATTTCTGTTTCCGGCTCAACAAGGAAACGATCCTCCGGAATAAACGTTAGCAGCTGATTTAAATCCTCGTATTCGTATACTTTATTTTGGTCGGTAGTTGGAACATAATCTCCATCTTCTATTTCATAATGCTCGCCTTCTACCCCATTATGAGCAAGAGTCTGTCCTTCCTCGGTTGATAATTGATCCATAAACTCGAGTACTTTATGAAGATCTTCTTCCGTTTCTACACTTGTCTTAGGAATTGCGAACATGCTGTTATAGCCGGTGGTCGGCAGCGTAAATAATCCTTCCGGTCCTTCAACCGCCCCAAAAACGTCAACCGTATCTTCTAATTCTGGATCCGCTGAGATCATGTCATTTTGGTTCCGGTTGGCAGCATCACCGACATCCACGACAACACCTGCTTCTCCAGTAACAAACATTTCATGCCAGTTGGCAGGGTCCATTACTGCAAAATCTTCATTTACCAGTCCGTCCTCATACATTTGATGAAAATAATCAAGTGCTTCTATATACTGCGGGAACATAAAGTGCGGCTCCAACTCCCCATTATCGGTTTCTCCCCATTTATTCGGAACGCCGAACCATGTCTGCATAACATCCCACGGACCTTCATATTCAGAGACAGTCATCCCGAGAGTGTCGTCTTCACCTGTTCCGTTAGGATCATCTTCCTTGAATGCAGTTAATACCTCGTAAAATTCCTCGGTTGTCTCCGGCATGTCCATACCGACATTTTCCAGCCAATCTTTGCGGATAGTTACCGCATTCCGGCCGAGCGGACGGGAGCGATAAAGTCCATAGATCTTCCCTTCAATGGAAATATTGTTTTGAGTTATTTCATTCATCTGGCTCAGGTTTTCATAGTCTTCTATATACTCCGTCAAATCCCAGAACGCACCATCCTGAACAGCATTGATAAAGCTTGGCGTTTTATCCGCCAGCATAACCTTTGGCATATCCCCGGAAGCAAGGGTAACGTTAAACCGTTCATCCCAGTTACTGCTTGGCACAAAGGTAATGTCCAAATTTGTATTTGTATATTCCTCAAGTGTCTGCCAGGCAGGACTGTTTTCGTCAGGCGGCTCCGGGGTATAGGCTGTGGTCATGACAGAAATATCGTATGCTTCCTCCCCCTCTGTATCGCTTGCTTCAGAGTCCTGGTTTGAGTCTTCGCTGCAGCCTGCTAAAAAAGCACATAAAAAAAGAAATAAAAACGGTAAAGCTAAATTTTTCTTTTTCACTAATCTCCTCACTTCATTTCCTCCCTTTTAATAAATGAGCGGCCTTACCTTTTCCCCATACCATTAGCGCCTCCTTTATAAAGCGGCCGCTTCTCGTTACCAAAAATATAAAGCGCTTACATTTTTCTTGCAATTGTCCATTTTTACCTCAGGGGCATCTTTTCTTAAAACCGTTGGTACAGGCCGTTTATTTAATCAATTCTTGGACTTTTTAGACGAATAACACTTTCTTGCAGCGCTTCTTCCGGCAACAGATCACCAATTAATTCCAGCGCAGTAATTACATTCAGACACCATTGTGAGACCGCATTTGTAGATACCCCCGGCATTTCAAAAAGCTGCTTCCATGTCTTTGTTTCCTGAACTTTTGTATGCAATGGCACAGAGCAGTATTGTTTGTCGAGCAGAAGTTTCCATGCCTGCCTGGCAAGCTGGCTGTCTTGTTGTCGGAAGGCAGCATAAGCTGCTACACCTGCAGCAAACATCGGCCAGCTGAAAAGCTTATCGGAAATTTCACCAGCTGTTAAACTTTTCTTTTCTTCATCGGATAGTAAATAGAAGGTCCCGAATTCTGCGATCATATCCTTCCATTCCTCGTCTTCAAGTAGATCCGCCGCTTCCATCCATACTTGGGGAGCTCCAAATGCTATGACCATGTGATATCCACCAGGAAGCCCGTCTCCCATATGATATAAATGAGAACTTTCCGGATCGTAGCCGAAGTCGGGGCCTGACAACAGCCGGTAACGTGTATTTTTGAGATCATGAAGACCAATCTGAATCTTTTTCTTGTACTGCTCATTTTCAGTCCGTTCCCACTCGGACAGCCAGTTTGATACGAACGCACTCCAGTCCGGCCCCACTCTGACGTGTGTCGGAAACTTATCTTTTTCATGGAACTCCCGGAGTGGATCTAATTCTGCAGCTGCGTAATCCGCATCGCGTACCTCTTTTAACAAATCTCTAGTTCGTTCATCTGTAGTAAGGAAGTAATAATATTTATGGAGTCCGGCCATGCTTATTCTTGCTTCCTTGCAGCCGCAGCCCCAATGAACGACATTATGTCTTGAGCCAAGACCTGCATACTCCCCAAGGTGGTAACGGTCTACTTCACTCGTATGACGTGTCATGGCTTCAGCCATGTTGAAGATATCCTTATTTCCAGAGCGGAGAAATGCAAACCAGAGCCATAAGTTAGGCACGAGCTCTGTATTCTGCCACGCATAGCCGCCCAAATCATAGAACCATTGATGGCGCACACCGTCATAAGTATGCATGACATCGCCATAGTTCCAAAAGCCATACCATTGACGCTGTTTAACTTCCTTTTCGTAAAATAGAAAAGCTTCGTTCAATTGTGCCTCAAGTGTCTGCTTGAACGGAGTTGTCTTATTTGGAATACTCCATAAACCAGCAGCACCGCTTTCATAATAGTATTCGGGTTCACAAACGAGCAGAGTGGTCTGCTGCAGACCTTCAGCGAGAAGTTCGAGCTCGGAAGATGCTGGAGCTTCAATAAACAGGGACAGCAGCACTTCACTAGTATTCGCAATTCCAACAGGAGTGGAGCGCATTTCCGGAAAACCTTCATAGCTGCTTAACACATGAGTTTCTTTACTATAATGACGCAAATCCATCGCTTCTCCATCCGGACTCCAGAACCACAGCTTGACCTTGGCTGCCTGTGAGGTCACCTTATTTACTTCAAGACTTGATGGATGCTTTTTCCAAAAGTTTTTGATGCCGGCGGCGATTCCGCCAAAACTTCCTCCGGCATAAACGAGTCCCTCCGCCTGCTCGCCGTGCAGGCATTCTACCCAGGCACACGAGGGGTCTGTTCTTTTCACTATTTTGTAATGAGAAGCCGCCCCCTGAATTAACTTGTATTCATTCCATACCGCATTTTGCTTTGCGTGTTCGAGCAGCTAACTGGGCATGTCTGCATCAGCAATAGGTATTCCATCGATTTGTTTTTCGTACTGCCCATCTGCTTCTCGGTACGTTCGAGTGTATAGCAGCTGGCCTGCCTCAGAATACAAGCCGTCTTCACAGGCAAAGCGGACATTCCTGTTCCATGCTTCTCCTTCAAGCAGGGCGGTGATTTCCAAACCCAGCCCTTTAATGAAATCTACATCTGGATCACCATCGTAAATGAATGCATGTAAAATGCGAACATCTGCTGATTGAGAATAAAAATAAAGCCTGAGAATATAAGGCAGCCACTCTCTGCCCGCTTCTTTATAGTCACCTTCTATTTTGACTACCGCCCTTACTGGCCCGGATTGCTCTATTTCCATACTCTTTACTATACCTGTGCTTTTTGTCTGCTGAATGGTTACTTTCTCTTCTGTGACATGTTTCTTCTCCCTAAGACATACGAGCCTTGCATTTTTTCCAAGAAGGTTTCCGCGTCTTTTTAACTCACTAATGAAATTCTCTCCATTTTTCCTCAGTGTGCATGTCAATTCTCCCGTGTCGATCGTAATGAATTCGTCGTTTTCCTCTACCTTTATACTGCCAGAGGACAGAGCAGCCGGCGATTTTTCAAGACTGAAGCAGCCATTGAAAGACGGAGGAATAACTGCAGCATGAGCGCTCCATTTTACACTCCCATCCGGCCAGTACGCCATTGGCCAAGTCTGCAGGGAAAGAGCTTTATCTTTTTGAAAAGTGAAACTCAGCGTATCATTCCGGTGCAGCGTTCCTTTTTTCCAGGGTACGCCCCAGGATACCCCGGTGGATCGGGATGGTACAGTTTCATTCAGCCAATGCAGAATCATTTCGCTTCCTCCTTCATCAATAAAAGTGTTTTATAACTATATACGGAGCTGGTATTTCCAGCAATAACACTTTTTTGTCGTCTGGAAAGCATTCGACTCTTGAAAGCAGGAATTGGCTGTGTCCGGCTGGCATTTCTTTCCCTCTTCAGAGAAAAAAGCTGAGACGGGATCCGGTCCATGTAGAGAGCGCTCCCTGTTCAAAAATATACTTGCTTGCACTGATGTCCGCCAAACCGAATAACGGATCTCATGTCCGCATCCAGTGCAGGAGAAGTTCTGTAGGGGGAGGCGATTGTCTGAAGCGAAAAATGAAAGCTTCCGACAATCATTTTTGATCATCGGAAGCGTTATTTGAGATGTACTTTTAGGTTTTTGAAGTAACCCCAGATGACATCCTCAAATGGAAATTTCCGCGGACGTCATTTGAATTATGTGTTTCACTCAAAACGAATGATTTTCATTAATTTTAAGTACAACAACAGCCATAGGAGGAAGCTGCAGCTTTACGATAGTTCCATGTGTAGAAAAGCTGGTAAACTCCTGTGGTTTTACATTTTCCGGGTCTTCAAACGTGTTCCGTTCGTTACGAGTGGAAGCCGTTAGTATTTTTCCGGTAACGTTTAAATTTTCAGTAATCCCCCGCAAATCCACCTCAATATCAGCTCCGTTTCCGGCATCCATATTACAGAGACTGATATGAACAGTTCCATTATTATTTTTAGAGGCGGAAGCATTAATCTGCGGATACTCATCTCCATTTGCATTAAGCATGTTCAGCTTCTGTATATCCAGCGGAAGTTTTTGGGCCTCCTGATGGACCTGATACATATCAAACACATGGTAAGTCGGGGTCAGAATCATTCTTTCCTTATCTGTTAATATCATCGATTGCAAAACGTTAATAGTTTGGGCTATGTTAGCCATATGCACTCGTTTAGCATGATTATTAAAAATATTCAGCGTCACTCCTGCGACCAGCGCGTCCCTGATCGTATTCTGCTGGTATAGAAACCCTGGATTCGTACCCGGCTCCACGTCGAACCACGTACCCCATTCGTCTACAATTAAGCCGACCCTCTCCTCAGGATCGTACTTATCCATGATGGAGCGATGTTTTGTAATGAGTGTATCCATGTAAAGTGCTTTTTTCATAGTGACTGCCCATTCATCCTCTGTGAAATCGGTGGCGGATCCTTTTTCTTCCCAGATATCTCCTGGGATCGTGTAATGATGCAGACTCAATCCATCCATCAGTGGTGCAGCTTCCCTCATTAATACTTCGGTCCATTTGTAATCATCTACGCTGGCACCTCCGGCAATCTTGTACAAATTATTATCCCCGTATTTTTTAACGTATGTCTGGTAGCGCCGGTAAAGATCTGCATAAAATTCCGGCCTCATATTTCCTCCGCAGCCCCAGTTTTCATTACCTACACCAAAATACGTTAATTTCCAGGCTTCGTCTCTCCCATTTCTCCTCCGCCATTCAGCCATGGGAGATTCCCCATTGAATGTCAAATACTCCACCCATTCCGCCATTTCCTGGACAGCACCGCTGCCGACATTACCGCAAATGTACGGCTCCGTTTCAAGCATCTCGCACAGCATCATAAATTCATGGGTTCCAAAATGGTTATTCTCTACAACTCCTCCCCAATGCGTATTCACCATCCGCTTACGCTCTTCCTTAGGCCCAACGCCATCCTTCCAATGATACTCGTCCGCAAAACAGCCTCCCGGCCAGCGGAGAACAGGAATGTTCAGTTTTTTCAGCGCATGGACCACATCATTTCGAATCCCGTTTGTGTTCGGTATGGACGAATCTTCTCCTACCCAGAACCCTTCATATATACAGCGGCCAAGATGTTCAGCAAAGTGTCCGTAAATATGCCTGCTGATCAATGCTTGTTCAACGTCCGTGTTGATTATCACTTTTTGTGCCATTCTCATCCCTCCCGTTTTTTTGTGTGAAAATTTAGACTTTTTACTATGCAAAAGTGCGTACTACTTACTCATAAAATAATTATTAATCAATACTTATACGTACATGTACGCGAGTCAATTGTAAACACTTTCATAATTAGTGTCAAGGTGAAATGAAAAGACCGGCCAAAGTTTTGCCGGCCTCCATTATGTTTAGTTATCCATACCAATCACGCGATGCTTCAACTGTGGAAACGTTTCTCTCACTCTTCCAATTTCTGAGGTATCAATGGCTGTGGTCAAAATAGTTTCTTCCTCTTCGACGGCTTCAAGAATTCTCCCCCACGGGTCAACTACCTGGCTGTGACCGCCCAGCTTAACCCGGTTCGTCGTTCCGGTGCAGTTGCAGGAAATCAGGTAACCCTGATTCTCCAGCGCCCGCGCCACGTTGAATGTATTCCAATGGTCAAGTCTCTGATGGGGCCAGGCCGAGGTCACTAAGAACAGTTCCGCTCCGGCATCTACCTGCGCTCTGTACAGCTCCGGAAAACGGAGGTCGTAGCAGGTTGACATTCCAATCCTTCCAAATGGAGTAGTAACGACAGTTGGTTCATATCCTCTTGTTAAAATTTCTCCTTCTCTTGACCCGTATCGAAACAAATGGATTTTACGATACGTACCAATCAATTCACCGTTCGGGCTGAACATAATGCTGGTATTATAGTAATTACCACCATCCTGTTCGATAAAGCTTCCGGCGAATAAATAGCAGGAAAGCTCTCTTGCCTTACCCGAATAATGGTTTACAAATTCTCCATCTATTGCTTCGGCCTCTTCGATATACCGGTCAAAGGAAAAATATCCGGTCGCCCATACCTCTGGAAGAATGATCATATCCCTATCTTTTAAGCCGCTTAATAAGTTATCGACTCTGCTTATTCTTTCAGCCCTTGACTCTTCATTTTTAATTTCCAGCTGAATGACGGAAAGCTTCATTTTACCCTCTCCTCTAAAAATTCATCTTTTATTATTTACCACCGCAAATATCATTTCAATCTGTACATGACCAGGGGGAGGGTGAACCACTGAAAAAACCTTGAAAAGTGGATACTTTTCAAGGTTCGCGAACAGCAAGAAACCATGGATTTTTTAAATTTTCTTTGTTATAAATGAGGGTTTTTTCTTCCCCTGCCACAGTAACTTTACCTCCTGCAGCTTCCACAATCGCCTGACCAGCCCCGGTGTCCCATTCCATTGTTGGAGCAAAACGCGGGTAGTAGTCGGCAGAACCTTCAGCTACTAAACATAATTTTAAGGAAGAACCCGCTGAGACAGTTTCTACTTCAGCAGAATTTTCAAGTTCTTTAATAAAATGGCTCGTCTCTTCTGACATATGAGAGCGGCTTGCGACGACCCGTACTTTATTTATGAGCGCTCCAGCTTCAGGAAGCTTTACCCCAGTGTTAAAAATCTCCGCAAGAGAAGTGAAATATTTTCCATCCGCCTCCTCAATCTTAATGGCTCCTCTGCTTTCGTCCCCAACATACAACATATCAAGAGCAGGAGCATAAATTACTCCGAATACCGGCTTGCCATCCCGGATAAGCGCGATATTTACAGTAAACTCATCGTTCTTTTTTATAAATTCTTTCGTTCCATCCAATGGATCGACCAGCCAGAATTCCTTCCAGGAGGCTCTTTCAGAATATGGCAGATGTTCGCCTTCTTCACTTAATATCGGAATCTCTGAATATTCTGCTTCCAACACTTCTTTAATTACGAGATGAGCTCGTTTATCAGCTATAGTAAGCGGTGATTCATCTTCCTTATACTCTACTTGGAAATCTGTTTCGTATACATCCATAATCATTTTTCCCGCATCAATAGCGGCTTGAATTACTGATAGCATGCACTTCGTCTCCTCTATATATAAATACTTCCTTAACGATTGTACCTGACATAGGACGGGGAAGTAAAATAGTCTGTCAACTAACCTGACAAACATGTAGATAAAATGCATATTTACTGAGAAAATAAAATCAATCAAAGAAACGGGAGGGAACAACGTGGGCAAATTCAAAAATCCAGGTGTACTGTCAATGATGAAGCTGACATATGTTGTACTCTTTCAATAATCCCCGGACAAACTAATAAGCATATGTACTGAATTGTGGCTGGGACAAAAGTAAATTATTTATTGCTAGATCCAGACGATTCTACTGAATCTGTCTGGATTGTTTGTTATCTATGAGTTGCCATAATATACTCCGTCAAAACGCTTCGCTTTCCCAGGGCACGGCTCAAGCCTCCCCGGCAGAAAGAACACTGCCTGAAGAGTCTTGAGACTCGTGCTGTTCCTCGACGCACAGGACGTGCTAGTGTCGATATTGGCCACAGGACGTGGCCGTATTTAATCGACCAGGAGTCTACGCATTTTGACTACGCAAATGACCTGATTTCTCATCAAAAGAAATTAATATTCGTCTTTCATGAGGCTATTTTTTCATTTGTTCCAGCCTCATTTTATCGTATTGCCCTTTTATTCTGCGTGGAAAGTCTTTTTTCCTATATTTATCATGGGTCCTGACAAACGCAAAAATTACCCGTAAAGTGGGGAGAAAAGACTTTTTTATAAAGGATGTGACTACCATGAACCGTCATCGAATCGGTTTGATATTAGGGCCTGTTTTATTTTGTCTGCTCTATTTCTTCCCTTCTATTACAGACTTGGGAGATGCTCCAAGAGCAGTTCTTGCTGTAACAGCCTGGGTAGCAGTCTGGTGGATTACAGAACCTATTCCGATTGCTGCAACCTCTCTTCTTCCATTATTCCTGCTGCCATTAAGTGGAGGCACAGAAGAAAGCACAGCCACTATGGCTTACGCTGACCCGATAGTCTTTATGTACATGGGCGGATTCACGATTGCGCTTGCGATTGAAAAATGGAATTTACATAAACGAATTGCCATGCATATTATCTCTATCATCGGCACAAGCAGCAACCGGATTATTTTAGGTGTCGGCATAGCAACTGCCGGCCTGTCCATGTGGATTTCCAACGCCGCCACAGCTTTAATGATGCTTCCAATTGCGCTTGCATTGATCAAGGAAGTGAAAGAGAAGAACTTTTTTGATGATAAATCATTTCATTCTTTTTCGAAAGGCCTTCTATTAACCGTTGCCTATTCAGCGTCTATCGGCGGCCTGGCAACGCTGATAGGATCGGTTCCTAATGCTGCACTGGCCGGGGTAGCTAATCGTATGCTTGATGTAAATATTACGTTCGCCAATTGGTTTATGTTTGGATTTCCAGTGTCCATTGTAATGTTGATTGCTCTCTACTTTTATATTACAAAAATTCAGTTTCCTGTTGCGGATACTAAGAATATATCCTCTGATTTTGCTCACTCCCAGCTGCGGGGACTTGGAAAAATGAGCAAAGAAGAGAAATTAATTTTAGCAGTGTTCAGCTGTACGGCTGGACTTTGGATTTTCGGCGGTTTTCTCCCATTCGAATTAACCGATACTACAATTTCTATGATAGGTGCTACCTCCTTATTTTTAATTCCAAGCTTCTCAGAAAAAGGAGGACTAATGCGATGGGAGGATATGAAAAATCTACCGTGGGGCCTCCTGCTTCTCTTTGGAGGAGGTTTATCGCTTGCTGCAGCTTTTGAGGATTCAGATCTTACAAGCTGGTTTGGTGAGATATTAACCAATTTACAAGCATTTCCTTACTTAATAATTATCATTCTACTTTCAGCCATGGTTTTATTTATGACGGAAATTATGTCTAACACGGCAGTTTCTAATATGCTTATGCCAATCAGCATCGGTCTTGCAAGCGGCATTGGTGTGGAGCCTTATGGAATAATGGCAGCGGTGGCCTTGACTTCCTCTCTGGCATTTATGCTTCCTATTTCCACGCCGCCGAATGCAGCGGTATTCAGTGCTGATTATCTGGAAATAGACGATATGATCAAAGCAGGATTTTGGCTTAATATATTAGGCATTATCGTTGTGGTATTAGCTGTATATTTCCTGCAGCCTTTAGTATTCAGTTTTTAATACGAACTGTGTTACCAGCATTTTAGATATCAAAAAAGAGTCAAGTTTACATACAACCTGACTCTTTTTTTGTACAACTTGAAGAGAACTCTTTCGTCTATCACAAATCGCGATGATGAATCTATTTGATATAAAAAATTATGGTCATAAACAAAAAGTGGACTTTTGAAATAGGCTCTTAATTGTTAAAAAATTCCTTTGTTAATAATTTACTTTAATTAATAGTACAAATTATGAAATGTGTGTATAATCAAAAACAAATATAATAGATAAAGTATTTTGCTAAGCGGTGTGACTATAGATGGAAGGGGTAAGCTTATGTCCGCAGCTCCTGTCAGAAAATTTGTGCTAGAAGAATTAGAGAATATTGGATCTCCTTTACGATACGAAGAAATGTTTCATAATCCGGAAGATATTGATGATGCAAAAGAAATAATGATTCATCTGATAGCTGAACACGATTTAATCCCTCTGCTTAAGACGATGAAAAAACGAGATCATTATACTTTTTATCATTCCCTTGATGTTTTAATTATCGGTTGTCTACTGATGAATAATTTGTACAACGAACCAGAGAAACTAGAAGATGCTGCACTCGGCTTTCTTCTTCATGACATCGGCAAGATGAATCTGCCTCAGGAATTTGCTCATTTAAAAAGAAAATTAACTGTTGAAGAATTTGAGATGGTAAAGACTCATACCACAGAAGGCTATCAATGGCTGTTAGAAAACGGCTTTAGTGAAACCATCGCCAGGTATGCCTTAAACCACCATGAGAGATTAGACGGCTCGGGTTATCCCTATGGAAAAACCGAGGATGATTTCACAATATCTGAAAAATGTTTAATGGTGGTAGATGTGTTCTCAGCCCTTACATTCGACCGGCCGCACCGTAATAAATTTTCAGTAACAGAAGCGATTCAAATCTTATTGCAGGAAGACAATACATTTGAAATGAATATGATTTTTTCCTTAATGAGTACGCTCAGATTAAATCCTCAGGAAAAAACCGGCTCAGCTGAACCAGCCGAGAAATTCGAAACGGTTGTTAAGCTTCATCCTCCTAAGAAATACACAGCTTCTGTAGATGCTATCATCAATTGGAAAAGAAATACATTGGCCGAATCCATTACCACCTTAACGAATGCCCTGGTAGAGGATGACCGCCGCGCAGCTTTTGAACTATTCTTTGAAATGTGCGATGGAATGTCTATTGAAAACATTTTTACAAATGTAATCACACGCACGCTCAAGGAAATAGATCATCAATACAAAAATAATTATATTACAAAAAAGAGCTCGATTGATGCAGCTGCCGTCATTCAGCTCGTGGTTGACTACATGACCCGCGACCGCACGAGGAAACTGCCTATGAATGAGGGGAATGTTCTTTTAACTACCGGGCATTCCGATGACTGTATTTACAAAGAACCGGTTCTGACATGGTATATTACGGAAAATTTATTAAAGATTCACAATTGGTCCGTCGATACCCAGAGCTCCCGCCTGCATAAGTCAACGCTGATGGAATGCATAGAGAAAAATAAAGTCAACATTGTCGGCTTTTCCATTACGACGGAAGAAAGTTTTGCCGACTTTTCGGATAAGGCTGAGGCAATAAGGAAAAATTTCCCGGAAGTTAAAATCACAGCCGCTCACAGCAGCCTGACAGCTATAAACAGAAACGTGATTGACTTTTATAATGTCCACCCGAAAAACTTTCTAAAGTATGCTAAAAAATGCCAGGAGAGCTGGAAGTAAGATTTGAATACTTCGCTGAAAAGACCGAAAGCAGAGGGCGGGGATGATTATATAGAAATTTTTAAAACTGCTGCATCACACAATGGGAAAAACGGAGCTGTACAGTTGAATTTTCATAATGGCCAGGCTTCTGCGGAAGGAACCATATTAACAGTTATTAATAACGAAACTACCACATGAAATTTACCCAGATCATTTAAGGATAAGGGCAGCATTACCTGAGTGATAAATTAATGGAGGCCAGATATAACATCCACTGAAAAGTAAAAAGCGCTTCCGATGATCAAAATTGATTGTCGGAAGCGTTTCTTTGATACTATAATTTAAACCGTAGACTGGAGGAGGACATCAGGTTCGCTAATTTACTTAAAAACGGGCATATGCTCTTTTCGTCGAATAGCGGAACCAGTGTCCGCAGAACCGATTGCTGCTGCTCGGCAGACCTATTTTAATAGTCAGTCCGATTTACTCCATACAAGAAAACAAGAACGGCAGTTTTTTGTAATTTCTTCCAACCGTTCCGGTTTTATGATTCGACAGTCAATCGTATCTAAATCTATGCTTATTGTAACCTTATCCGGTCTGCGTGTAATAAAAAAGCACTCAAACTCCTTCGTGTTTCCACACTCACTAAAATAAACACTTTCTATATGCCCTTCTGAAATCATTGGATAAATCCGATCCCAGTGTACAAATCGACGGACCATATGCTGAAGGTCCTGAAATGAAGCATGAGAGGTATTCGCCTTATACACTTTTGTATTCCCAACTTCTTTCATTTGAAGCAGACCCGCCTCTGTTAAATTATTCAATTCAACTCTAACTGCATTCGTGGAGTCGCCAAACTCCTTCGCAAGCTGACGCAGGTAGGCCTCTGAACGTGAATCAAGAAAAAATTTTAAAAGCAGGCGCAGCCTGGTTTTAGATGTAATTAGATGTTGGAGCAACAATTTCACCTTCTATGCGGAGGCTCTTACACTATCCGCAGTCATATTTTGTAGAATATATTTGCAGCGATTTATCAATAAACACTCTTATTTCATTATAAATATTAATAAAAAATAGGACTAAATTCGATATTATTTTGGGTAAAGTACCCAATTAATGGATTATTTTTTCATTTTAACATTAAAATATACCTAAGAACTTTCTCTTCTTGATCGGATAGGGCTGATCAATAATAATATTTTTATTGGCTGCGATTCGTTCAGCATTTAATTTCAGTGTCTGTACTCGATATTGATCCAGTTTCTCTTCAACTTTTTCGTAGGCTGCTCCTAATTCGAATGGACGAGCATCTACGCTGTGCGCATCTGAAGCGACTGCATGCACGAGGTTATGGTTCAGCATCTGTTCAGCAAAGCTGCTTGATTTTTTATCCGCTCTGCCTGTTAAGGACTGAGCTGTTATTTGAGTTACCGCACCGCTTTTCACAAACTGATAGAGCTCCATTGGGTGCTCCTGGAAGTACTGATTTCGCTCTGGATGAACGATAACCGGAATATATCCTCTTAACTGCATGTCATAAAAAAGTTTTTTCGTGTAATTTGGCACCTCTTCAGGAGAGAACTCAATAAGCACATAGCGGCCACCGTTAATTGCAATGGCCTGCCCTGATTCAAGCTCATTTATTAATTCACCGTTCATGCGGTTTTCCTGGCCCGCTAGAATCGTGACACCAATCCCCTTATCACGCAGTATCTCATGCAGTTCATGAACACAATTGATAATATAAGGGCCAGGATTAACGTAGTCACTGTTATGGTGATGCGCGGCCGCCACAATAGTATGAATTCCTTCTTGTTCCGCTGTTTTAATAAGCTTAATGGTTTCTTCCATTGTCTGTGGTCCATCATCCAGTCCCGGCAATATATGTGAATGTATATCTATCATCGTTTTTCTTTGACCTCCCTGTCACTAAACAACGATTCGTGAGTATTCTCCTAAATACAGTATTGATAGATTACCATGTTTTACTATAAAACTAAACTATATATAGTCACCTATTTATCTTCAAAATTCGAGCTTTTTTTGCGAATCATGGAGAATAGTAAAGTTTGTTGCAAAATAAACCATCTTATTACCTGAAATTTTATGTAGGTCTATCCTCTCGTTCACTATATTTAACAATATGTGTTTTTAGTAAACAGCTAAAACAGCAACCGAACGCAAAAACCCCTTGTTCCATTTACTGTGAAACAGATCAAGAGGTTCATTTGTACATTATT
Organism: Alteribacillus sp. HJP-4; assembly: GCF_042139015.1. Lineage (NCBI taxonomy): Bacteria > Bacillati > Bacillota > Bacilli > Caryophanales > Bacillaceae > Alteribacillus > Alteribacillus sp. HJP-4. Next base: position 54,918 of record NZ_JBHIKY010000020.1, read on the forward strand.
TGTTTTTGGGGAGGCGGAAGGAAGGACTGAGACTGGCATAATCTCCAGCCAATCTGGCTAATGGCTTCCAATTGTCTATATCGGTTTTGTAGTTTCCAAGATAAATATCATCACTAAATCTCGCCTTTACGATTTCGCCGAGCACGAGGTGATCGCTCCCAACCGGAATGATCTGGTCTAATTTGCACTCAAAGGCTATTGGCGATTCTTTCAATGCAGGAGCGGCTATTTTTTCCGAAGCTTCAGGGGTGAGACCGGCTCGCACGAATTCATCCACTTCCGGTTCCACGTGCATTGATGACTCGTGCATGGCATCAGCAAGAGCTTCCGGTACAATGTTTATAACATATTCTTCTGTATCACGGATATTCGTAAGCGTATCTTTAATCGTTCCCCTTCTTTCCTGGACGCCCGGGCCAATTGAAACCAAAAGAGTAGGCGGCTGTCTGGAGGCAACCGTGAAAAAGCTGAATGGAGCCAGGTTATTAATTCCTTCTTTACTGATGGTGGAAATCCAGGCTATTGGTCTCGGGACCACGGAACCGATAAGCAGCTTGTACATCTGCTTTGCTTCAAGCTCTTCCGGATAGAAGCTGATCGTTTTGTTTTTAAAAGGCTGTTCAGGCATTTACAGCATCTCCTCTCAATCGTTCCCGGTGCAGGGAATAAAAAATTATTCCGATAATGACAAGCATCGCTGCCATGCTGTACCATGCAGCTGCAAATGTTCCGGTTATATCAGTGATAAGGCCGAACAGCGGCGGGCCGATTATGACTCCCCATGACCCCAGCGAAATGCTAAAGCCGGTAGCAAGTCCGGCCTGCTTCTGCGGAACCAGTTCTGTCGCTGCGTTCATCCACAGTCCATTAAAGCCGGAAACACTAAACCCAAAGGCAAGCGCCACAGCAGCAACCGCAAGAAAAGAGGTTCCCTCAGGAAATAGAGCGAGTATGGCAGCTGATCCCGCTGACATCAAAGCTATGATCGTCATAATAATCAGCCGGTTCCCGTAAAAATAACGGTCGCTGATGACCCCCCATGCTATTCTTCCTGCAGATCCGCTCGCTTCCGATAGAACCAACAGTACAGCAGCCAGTGCCACCGGCAGGCCTATGGATTGTGTGGAATAAATAATTAGGTACGTATTTAAACACATCTGTGAACCATTCAAGCCCATGGCTCCTATGCTCGTAATAAGCAGCGGGCGGTTTTTTACCATTTCTTTTAACTGCTGGATAGTTAGACGCTTGTTTGTTTCTGGAGTTCTGCTTTCCTGGGCTTCAGCTGTATCACGATATTTTATATAGCTGAGCAGTCCGGCTGCGCTGAGCAGAAGCCCGATTCCGATAAATACAGGGCGCCAGCCGACGATATCTGCAAGCGGTACCAGCAGAAGAGCTGCAAAGGCAGAGCCCGCTGTTACCCCCATTTGTTTAATGCCCATGGCTGTCCCTCTTTTTCGGTGGGAGAACCAGTATATAATGCCGCGGTTCGAGGTAGGATGCATCGCTCCATATCCACAGCCTCCAATGGCAATAAGCAGCAAAAGCAGCCAGAACTGGTTAACCAGCGCTGCAAGGGCAAAACTAAGTCCCAAACAGAGCGAAACAATCAATAAAAGAGGCCTTGTACCTGTTCTATCTACAATGACTCCCGATGGAATCGCAATGAGAAATTGGCCTAGAAACAACGCTGCTGGAAGCAGGCCAATCTGGGCATTTGTCAAAGACAGGCCCTCGCCTATGAAAACACCGAGCGGCGCAAGGCTCCTGCCTACAAACGCGATCAGCACCTGGGCAAACAGGAGCCAAAACAGCATGTGCCAGGGGTTCAAGGGCTTTGTATGATGAAATGAAGCTTCAGTTTGGTACATGATATAGACCTTCTTTGGATGCTGGTTTTATTTCTTCTTGCTCCAGTTTAAAGTATTTTTTCAATTTTTTCAGGAAAAAAGACTTCTACATCACTGAAAGTCCCCGCCTGCTGCTGGGGCAGTGGAGACTTTTCAGCTTACTATAGTTTTTCTTTCAACTGATAGAACGGTATTTTTCAGAGCTTTCAAGCTGAAGTGACGTTTTTTCTTTCATCGATTTTTTGTCCTCTTCGCTTACAGTCGACAGCATAGAACCACCAACGCAAATGATAAAATTCACAATTAGACCGAGTACACCGCCATGAATACCAAGGAAGGTACTATTGCCTGTAAGTGTCATTGCCCCTGCTATTACTGCCCCCGCAAGCATTCCCCAGAATACAGGACGTGCAGTCAGCCTCGACCAGTAAAGCCCGAGAACAAATGCAGGAAATACCTGCACTAGCAGTTCAAATTTGAGAACAAATATTTGATAAAGCGTACCAGGAGGATTCCATGCGATCATTAAGAGGAAAAAAACTACGGCAATTCCTGTAACTTTTCCTACCTTTACCTGCTTTTCTTCTGAAGCACTCTTATTAATAAAAGTGCCGTAGATATCCTTTGAGACCATGGAGGAAAAACTGAGCAGAACTGAGTCCGCCGTTGACACAATTGCTGCAACAATACCTCCGAAGAAAAGAACCATTACCCAATAATAGAAGCTGTTAATCGTCGCTACTTCATTGGCAATCATTCCGACGAGCTGTTCAGACTGAGCCGTATCAAGGTTTGGAAACAGCTGAATACCGATAATACCCACGAGAAATACGAAGCCAGTTGTGATCGGAGGCATCCAGGCCATTCGTGAAAGACTCTGTTTCAGTGTTTTTTCACTTTCGGAAGAATAAATACGCTGTACAGCATGAGGATAAATCGCCGCTCCGAATCCGACGAGAAGAATCATACTGACCCAGTTTACCGACGTTTCCATCGCCGGCACACCGATTTTTTCCGGAGCCGTAGTCGCGATATCTGCTGTCAATCCGGTAAAGCCCGCTCCCGTTAAAGACAGTGCTCCGATAAGAAGTACAATAACTCCTGCCATGAGAACGACTCCCTGCATTACATCAGTAAATGCGACGGCTTTCATGCCACCGAGCCACTCATAGGTAAGCATAACAAGGACAAAGGCAATCACTGCCCATTCATACGGAATAGTGCCGCCCGTCAAGCCTGCGACTGCCTGGCCGATAGCGACAAGCTGTTCGAGCAAATAGTTTCCCAGACCCCATAGCATAAGAAAAATCGCAAGAATCGTGACACCTTTAGATCCGAACCTATAGTTGATCCAATCAGTCGGCGTAATAAAATTTTCACGCTTGGAAATGGCATACAGTCTCGGGGCAAACATTAAATAAATGCCGACGATGATTGTCATAAAAGGAATAGACTGAAGCCAGGAAAAACCATCCCGATAAGCAGTCGGAGCATACCCAACAATCGTGTTTCCGCTGTACTGGGTGGCATATAGTGTGAAAAACAGCGCAATAATTCCAAGGTTCTTACCAGCAAGATAATAATCTCCAAGCCTTTTATTCAATTTTTTCCCACGGCCGGCAAGCCAGCCAATGATAAGCATGATCAGGGCATAGACACTTAAAATGATCATTCCGTCTGAACCAGAGAAAGTGAGATCCATGTATTATTCCTCCTTTGACTGCTTCGACTCTTCTTCAAGCTCTTCAACGATGTGCCATTCTTTTAAACAAAGCCAGCTCAAGAAACCACACAAGAAAAGCGATAACAGAATACTGATTAACGCCCAATACGGAAGACCAAAAATATACGGCTCCGTACTCCCCACTGGAAGGTACCAGGGGGCATTAAACAAAATGAGCGCTCCCATAATAATCCAAATCCATGGTTTTTTAATCGGTTCTTTGATTCCCTTAGTCATGAGACTTACCTCCCTCAAAGTAAACGCTTTCAAAAATGCTAATGTTCAGAAATTTTTGCAGAAAAAGGAGCAGCTGCTCCTTTCTAATGTCAATTAAATAACGTTATTCCTTTTCAATTCTTCCAACCGATTCTGACTAATTTCTAAAAGATTACAATAAATCTCTTCATTATGCTCTCCCATTTCCAGGGCACCCGGCTGTTTGATTTGTCCTGGAGTTCTGCTCAGCTTTGGAACAACCCCCGGCATCGGAAACTCTCCAAAATCAGGATGTTCCACATTCACAATCATATCACGAGCCTGATAATGTGGATCCTCTACAATATCCTTCGCCGTATAAATAAGGCCGGATGGGACTCCCTTTTTTTCGAGCGCTTCCAGGGCATCATGCGAGGGAAGTGACTTCGTCCATTCTTCTATCCGAACATCCAGCACTTTCTGATTGCGTCCTCTCGCTTCATGTGTTTTAAATTCCGGGTCTTCCGCAAGCTCGGGATCTCCCATCGCTTCACACAATCTTCTAAATACTCCATCTGAATTAGCGCCGATCACAATGTAAGTTTCATCTTTTGTAAAATAAATATTGGAAGGTGCTACCCCTGGGAGGATATTTCCCATTCGTTCCCTTACATACCCGGCAAGCAGATAATCTGGTACGATACTTTCCATCACGGCGAAAACCGATTCGTAAATAGCCGTGTCAACTACCTGCCCTTTACCAGAGCGCTCCCGCTCATGCAGAGCTGTCAAGCAGCCGATCGTAGCAAACAATGCAGCCAGAGAATCTCCAATGGATATACCTATACGTGATGGCGGACGGTCCGTAAAGCCCGTAACATTTCTAAGACCGCCCATTGCTTCTCCAACACTGCCAAAGCCTGCCCGCTCTTTATAAGGGCCAGTCTGGCCGAAACCAGAGGTGCGCATCATAATAATACGAGGATTAATCTTCGAAAGCTCTTCATAAGACAGACCCCACTTTTCCATCGTGCCAGGCCGGAAATTTTCTACGACAATATCTGATTCCGCAGCCAGGTTTTTAAATACCTCCTGGCCTGCTTTTTCTCGAAGGTTTAATGTAACAGATTTTTTGTTGCGGGATTGAATAGGCCACCACAGACCGGTGCCTTTTTGATTTTTCCCCCAATGTCTCATTGGATCACTTTTGTCAGGCGGTTCTATTTTAATTACTTCAGCTCCAAAATCTGCAAGCAGCCTTCCTGCAAATGGCCCTGCGAGCAGCGTACCGAGCTCCAGTACCCTGACCCCGTCCAGCGGGAGGTGTTCTCCAGCCTCTTCTAGAGGTTTTTGCTGTGTATGTTCATCTATTATCGGCATCCGCGCCACACTCCCTTTCAAAGTATTCTACGAGTTCAAAATAACACTATGTATACAATTAATCAATATTAATTTTTAGAAAATTGTAAAATCGTTCTTTTATCCTTGACGAATAAAGGGTTTTCGCTGCTTTTAAATAAAGTGTTATAATTGTTTCACTTTTGAATGTATACATTTTATTAGTTTTTCATAATATTTTTTCATTGTTCAAAATTTACCCTTTGTATACAATAGAGATAGGTGGTGTTCAAGGTGAGTGTTTATGCAGACATGAAACAAGCAATTATCACCGGTGTTTACCCTTCCGGTCACCGCTTAACTGAAGAAGCCTTGACTAAAGATTGGGGGGTTAGTCGTACGCCGGTTAGAGAGGCTTTGCAGCAGCTTGCTTTTGATGGGCTGGTTACCCCCTTAAAACGAGGTTACATGGTAAGAACTTTTACAAAAGAAGATCTGCGGCAGGTATATGATCTTCGCGCACTCCTGGAGAGTTACGCAGCAGGCCAGGCCGCCTCGTACAGAACAGAGGAAAATCTCATCAAAATGTCGGAAGCTAATTGCCAGTATGAAAAAGCGCTTCATTCTCAAGAGGAAGAGGTTCAGACCCTCCAAAAAATTGTCAAAGTAAACAGGATATTTCATGATACGGTGATTCACGCCAGTAAAAATGAACACGTTCGGGATCTGATTGACAAAGTAGTGGTGCTGCCTCTTGTTTACCGATCATTTTATTGGTTCAACCAGGTAGACCAGCTTCAGTCCTATCAAAGTCACGTGACAATTATGAATGCCATTAAAGCTCGGGACACGGACCGGGCTAAAGCGGCTATGTATGAACATATTTACCGGGGAAGAGATTATGTGCTTGATCATTATGAAGGAGGTACCTCCCATGATTGAAGTGTGTGAAGTCGGTCCGCGCGACGGCCTGCAGAATGAAAAAAAACTCGTAACAACCGGCCAAAAGGTAGAATTGATTGAACGTTTGATTGATGCCGGTGTTCGTAAAATCGAAGCTGTCTCTTTTGTCAATCCGAAAGTTGTTCCGCAGATGGCAGATGCAGAACAGGTTCTCGAACAGCTCGGCCCGCAGGATGCGGAAATTGCAGGCTTAGTCCTAAGTCGTTCCGGGGTGGAACGAGCTCTTGCTACGGACCTTGACGTTCTCCATGTGGTGGTCGCAGTCAGTGATGAGTTTAATAGGAGAAATGCCCGTCGATCCCGTGATGAAGGAGTCCGCGAGCTGACAAGGGTGATACGCGATGCTTCCGCTGCCGGAAAACCAATTGCAGGCATTCTCGGCACTTCCTTCGGCTGTCCGTTTACCGGAAAAGTAGAGCCTGATGAAGTGTTTCGGACGGCGGAAGCCTTTCTCTCTGCCGGTGCCTCCGAAATTGTACTTGCCGATACAACCGGAATGGCCCACCCTCTGCAAGTGCAGGAGATGGCAGCTAAATTCCGGAATAAGCTCGGAAAGGACGTTCCACTCGGACTTCATTTTCATAATACACGTGGACTCGGGCTCGCAAATGTGATGGCGGGCTACGACGCCGGAGTCACCAGATTTGATGCCTCAGTCGGCGGCCTTGGCGGCTGTCCATTTGCCCCGAAAGCGGTGGGAAATGTATGTACTGAGGATATGGTTCATATGTTTACTGAGATGGGTATCCAGACAGGTATTGATGTACCAAAATTGATAGCACTGGCTCAGCAGCTGGAACAGTGGATGGAAAAACCACTTGATGGAATGGTTATGAAAGCCGGCCCGGCCTGGGAACTGGCCGAATAATCAGCTAAGATTAGCAAAAACTGTCTGCGCTTTAATACCCAGCCTCTCTTGTGTCGTTCCAATATTTCACAGGTTAATAAAAGGAACGGAAAGGGTAGTCTTAAGAGGAAGCAAATTTGCCTGTGCATTATTTTCTTAGGAGGGGTTTGAATTGGATCCACTCACACTCATTATCCTCATTATCATGGGTATTTTTTTATTCCCGCTGATCATGCGCGGAGTTGGATGTGTGTTCCGAATTATAGCCATCGCTGTAATTATTATAGGAGTACTGTTCCTGCTGGGGATAATATTCTAGCAAAACTATAAATGCACCTGACCATTCATTCGGCCAGGTGCATTTATATGTTTATCTTTTATCCCTTCAGGGCACCGCCCGTCAGGCCTTTCACTACCTTCTCCTGTGCCACAAGGAAGAGAAGTATAACAGGAATACTAGCCAGCGTGAGTGCTGCCATCAATCCCGGTACATTCACTGTTAATTCTGCATAAAAGTCCTGCAGCCCTAATGGAAGGGTCATATTACCAGGGCTTGTAATTAATATCAAAGCAAAAATAAATTCTGTCCAAAGATACACAAAGTTATAAATAACAATAGTCGAGAGCGCCGGAACTAAATTTGGAAAAATCACTTTGGTAAACAATTTCCAATGATTGGCTCCATCGATCTGGGCTGCTTCTTCCAGCTCCTTCGGAATTTCCTGCATGAATTGAGTGAGTATAAAAATTGAGATCGGAAGACTAAAAGCAATATATGGACCCAACAGAGCAAGCAGTGTATCATAAATTCCCATTTCCTGAGTTAACACAAATATTGGAATCAACGTCGCGTGAATGGGAAGCATCATTCCAGCTACAAACAATAACAGCAGCGGCCGATTAAGCTTAAATTTAATTCGGCTTAAGGGATAGCTTGCCAGCGAGGCAATAATTACTACAAATGTAACAGCCAGGGAAGTAATGATGATACTGTTTAAAAAATAGGTCGTTAATCCCATATCAAACACAGAAAAATAGTTTTCAAGTGTAAAGCTTTCAGGCACGATTCCAAACGGATTTGAAAAAAATCCACTCATGCTCTTTAAAGAGGTGCTGATCATATACACAAACGGATACCCCGTAAATAATAGTAGAATTGCAGCTATAACGTATAAAAAAAATCTGCGGGAAAGCTCAAGGGTATTCATATTAAAACACCTTTCTTCTTACGCCTGTAATCGATAAATTGAATGATCAGCACACAAATAAAGGCAATAATAAACATAACTGCTGCGATAGTGCTGCCGTAGCCCATGTTAAAATTTATAAATGCCTGCTCGTACATATAAGTTCCTAATATTTCTGTAGCGTCCCCCGGACCCCCTCCTGTCATGATATAGAAGATATCAAATGCTTTTAGAGAGCCTACTACCGCCAGCACAGAGGATGTGACGATGGTAGGCAGCAATGCAGGAAACGTAATATAAAGAAATTTCTTCGAACTGTTAGCACCATCAATATCTGCTGCTTCATAGAGTTCATCCGGAATACCGACCATTGCCGCTTTAAATAGAATCATATAAAAAGGAGAAAACTGCCAGATAATAACGATTAACACCGAGACCATCGCCATGTCCTGGCTGCCGAGCCAATTTACAGCGTTAAAGCCCAGCGCTTCTACAGTTTGATTTATCGGTCCGTTACTTGGGTCATACAGAAATATCCACAACAAGCCAATCGCTACCGTAGACATTAAGTATGGTAAAAAGAAAATAATATTTAAAAATCTTTTTCCCATAATAGGGCTGAATAATATCAATGCCATCCCCAGGCCGAGTGGGATCTGCACAAACATAGAAACCACGACCAGCAGCATGTTATTCTGCAGCGCTTTCCAAAAGCTCGGATCACTCAGCAGGACCTGGTAATTCTGCAGTCCTACAAATTCACTCTCGCCACTGACACCACTCCAGTTCGAAAAGCTATAATTGAATGTCATCACGATAGGATAGAAGACATACACTAAGTAAATCAGCAGTGCCGGCAGTAAAAAAAACAGAATCGTCCGGTTTTTCATACGTTTCATAGCTGTTCTCTGTTTAGGAATGATTGATTTCTCTACTTTCACTTCTGCGTCCAAAACGCCCCACTCCCTTTATTGGAAGGAAGAGAAGTGCCTATTATAGAGGGCACCTCTCTAAACCATTATTCCTCTGTTTCTTCCGCTGCCTGCTGCATTACCTCGGCTGCTTCTTCAGGAGAAATATCTCCTCCAAACAGCTCCTGGGTCGTTTCTAAATGAGGTTGAGCAAGGTCCGGATCAAGCGTTTGATCATAAGGCATTTGAATATGATTAGCATCATCCACTAAATCCAGAAACTCCTGGATGAATGGATCGTCTGTTTCAACTTCCTTCAGTGCAGACATAGCTCCCGTTCTATCAATAAATTCCTGAACTGTTTCATCACTCGTCAAGTGGTTAATAAGTTCGACCGCATGATCTGAATGCTCAGTTCCTTCATAGATTGACCATACTGGGGAAACAGCCCCATTTAAGTTGCTCGGGTCCCCTTCGCCATCTTCCAATACCGGGAATGGAAATACTCCTAATTTCTCCTCCATCTCCGGATATTCATCTCTGACATTATTAAGGAAGCTCGTGGTCATAAGCATCATTGCTGCCTGGTCAGAATACATCAGCTGTCTGCCCTGCCCGGCATCATATGGAATACCGTTAAAACCGTTATTAAAGGCATCCCGCTCCACCAGCTCCTGAATGTGTTCTCCAGCCTGTACGTAAGCTTCATCAGCAAATCCGTCTCCTTCTCCTTCCATCGCATCCTGAAAGAGCTCTTCCCCGGCAAGTCGGTCGGCAAAATACATATAGTAGTAGCTTCCCGGCCATGACGTTTGGTTTGTCAAAGCAATCGGATCAATATCATTCTCATTCAGTTCATCGATAATTGTTAACAGCTCATCGTATGTCTCAGGCTCTTCCAGATCGTACTCTTCAAACATCTCCTTGTTATAAAACATTAACGTTAAGGTGAGATCTAACGGCACCCCATGGTTTTGTCCATCATAAATGGAATTATCGAGCGCCAGCTCCTGAAAACGGTCAAAATCAATATCTTCATCTGTAAGATCCTTCACCTGGCCGCCTTCAACAAACTCGCCAAGCCAGCCGCCGCCCCAGGAATGAAACACATCTGGGGGGTTCCCGCCTGACATAGCAACGACCATCCGCTGTTTATAATCATCGTTTGCAATGCGCAGGGCTTCTACTTCGACATCCGGATTTTCTTCTTCGAATCTTTCTATTGCCTCTAAATAAACCTCTTCTTTTGCTCCGGCATCAATATACCAGAATTCTATAACCTCTTTATCACCGCTGCTCTCTGAGGAGCTTCCTCCCTCGTCTGAATCTGAGCCTTCTTCTCCTTCTTCCCCGCCCGTTTCAATCTGTCCGCCTCCAGTACAGGCACTGAGCATAAAAATGGTTATCATTCCAAAACCAACAAGCTTCAATACATTCATACAGAATCCCCCTTATACCTTGCAATGATTTTTACACCCATGTTTCATCTCCTTCATTTCTTCATTTTTTCTCCTGGGAAAAGTAAACGCTTTCATTGATTTGAGTATAAGGAAAATGAATAAATGAAAAAATCTAAATTTTTAATATTTTATCTCTTTTTTTATTCAGTTTGGAAATGTCTATTTTTCGATAGTGGGTTGGTGTGACTCCCATGTATTTTTTGAATACCTTCACAAAATATTTATACTCTTTATATCCAACATACTCAGCTATTTCAAAAACTTTATTTGACGTCTCAAGAAGAAGCTCTGCTGCTTTATCTATGCGTAATAGATTAATATAATCAGAAAAGCTCATTCCGGTTTCTTTCTTGATAAGCAGACTGAAATAATTCGGAGTAATGAAATGCTCTTCTGCTACAGTTTTGGCCTTAATATCACGGTTATAATTTTTTTTAATATAGTGAAGTGCCCGTTCTATTACCCAATTGCAGTCATGTGCTGTATCAACACTGGTGACCTGCAATTTTTCAGCCTGGCTTTGTTCCTTAGACAAGGAAGCTATCGAACCTTTAGAGGCAGATGATGTAGAACTGTCACGAACATCACATACGAGCGCTATTAATTCATCGATGTCTACAGGCTTCAGTAAATAGTCTTTCACTCCAAGACGCACCGCCTGACGGGCATATTCAAATTCGTCATACCCACTGATAATAATAGTAGTTATGCGGGGATATTCAGCACTTAGAAATTCTGCAAGTGCAAGCCCGTCCATTTCATCCATTGAGACATCTGTAAGTACCAGGTCTACCTCAGTGCTCTGGATAACTTCCAATGCCATGTTCCCGCTGAACGCCGTACCTGCGATTTCAACACCGTATGAAGCCCACGGTATGGTGGAGGCGAGTCCTTCGCAGATCATCGGCTCATCATCTACAATTAAAAGCTTTAATGCCATCGAGTACACCCTTTCCCTAGTTTTTAAATAGCGCTGTACCTGTCTCAGCCGGAAGAATGATACGAATAAAAGCACCCTGTCTGCTGTGTTTAATAGCTTTCAACCCATAGCCGTTTCCATAAGCATTCCTGAGGCGGTCATGAATATTTTTCATTGCAAAACCTTTTGGAGGGCTATCTTCAGATTCGAGCATGGTATTTATCTCTTTCACATGGATGCCCTTTCCATTATCAATGACATCTATATGCAGAAAATCCGCAGCTTGATAAGCGCGAATATAAATCTTATTTGGAGAGTGAAGAGTATTAAAACCATGTTGTATACAGTTTTCTACAAGCGGCTGAATAATCAGTTTCATAACAGGAGCCCGGGCTGTGCCATGCTCCTTGACAATATAAAAAGAGAGCCTGTCGCCCATTCTTCTTTGTTGAAGCTCCAAATAACTGTGAACATTTTTAATCTCTTCTTCCAGAGGAATCCATAGCTTTCCGCTGCTTAGATTTGTGCGGAAGATTCTTGAGAGGTCTTCAATACTTTTGCCGGTCTGCGGAGCCTGCTCCAACCGCGCAGACCAGCGTATCATATCCAGTGTATTGTAAAGAAAATGAGGGTTGATTTGACTCTGCAGCGCTTTCAATTCCGCTTCTTTTTTCTGAATTTCAAGCTTGTACTTTGTATCAATGAGCGTACTAACCCGTGACACCATTTTATTAAAGCGGCGGCTGAGCTCCCCTAATTCATCATGAGAACGCACTTTCACACCTGCCCGGAAATCTCCTTTCTCCACCCGCTTTGTTTCTCTCGTAAGTTCAAGAATCGGATATAATATTGCTTTGTAAAAGCCTATCATCACTAAAATACCTGCCAGCACAGCGCCTGCGGCTATCATCCGCATCGCTCTTAAAATTCCAGAAAGCTCTCCTAAAATAAATTCTTCGCTCACCATGGATACTAAATAGAAATTATCAATTTCTTCATAAGTCACATAATGCTCTTCCCCTTCATATTCATAGCGGAAGGTATCTTGAGTTGCATTTACCAGCAGCTCTATCAAATTCTCATCCTGATACACCTCTCCTGAGCGCTCTTCTTCATCATGAGCCATCACCATCCCATTTTTACGAAGTAAAAATGTCGGCCTTTCATCCTCTGAGGTACCACCGGTAATAAATTCATACAGCTTCCGTTCATCCAGTCGAATTCGAACATCTCCGATCGGCGTTCCAATGTTATTCGTATCATTGATGATTCGAAACAAGGACAATATCTTAACATCTTCCGGGGGCCAGCCAATTTCCATATCATAAGGATCAGTCCATAGAATTCCTCCTTCCAGATCTTTCGCCCGGTCCACCCATTTGTTTTCATCCCCCTCTAATGGATCGCCTGTCTCTATCGTTAAACCGTTGCTTCCACGAAGCATCATAGAATGAAAATAGCTTTTATTATGAAGCCGAAAAATAACATAAGACTGCAAATTTCTCGTAAGTCGATATATTTCTGATCTTTCCGTTTCCTCCACTGAAAGAGTCAAAAAGTGATTAAAATCTTCATTAAAAATAATATATTCTGATACTTCTTCCAGCTCCTGAAAAACATTTTCCAAATTATTTCTAAGTACATTAATATCACGCTGCGTTGTATCAATAACCTGCTGCTGCAAAATCTGATTCGATTGATAAAAAAACATCGCACCTATCGCCGCTATCATCAACGATTGCAGTACAACAAAAATGAAAAAAACTTTCCATTTTAAGCTCCAATACCGAAAATCAAGCAATTTTTTCATAAGATTACACCCACAGCCTCATGTGATTTGGAAAGGAATACCGATAAAAAAAGGCGGCTCCACACATCTGCATGTTCAGAGCCGCCTTTTTTCAAAATACATTAAATTTGCGGAAGGATTTCTTTCCACTAGGTACTTTTAGTGTAATAAACGATAATTGAATAATCAATGTGCTTCCCGGCACCTGAAAAGAAGATAATATAAGAAAACGCTTTCATAGAATATATCACAGGGACAGGGGTGGAAAAATACCACATTCTTCATATAATATCTCTTTTTTTAAAATTTTGCCTTTCCTATAATACAAATTACAAAAGCCGATACGATGGCAAAGACACCGGAAGGAGTGAGCTCTGATTTTGTTGCGAATAGAGGGAATTTTGCCAGAATAACGGATCTCCTGTCCCCGCGACCATCACTTTAAATAAAAAACCTGCTGCGATATCACAATACCGCAGCAGGTTTTCCTTATTCTACCTTCAAACACCCGCCGACGTGAACAATCTGTCAAACGCAGCAGCTGATTTTTGGATAAGATACTCCGGCCCCTCCTTCGGCGGATGCTGTGTAAGTATTTCCTGCGCCACGGGCCCCTCGTAACCTGCCTGCTTTAATGCCTGCAAAAAACCTTCCAGGTCAATCACACCTTCCCCAGGATAAAGGCGGTCATTATCGAGCAGCTCTTCGACAGGAAGATCTTTTGCATCATTAATATGGACGTGGACGATCTGCGCTGGGTTCAGGGAAGCAAGTGTTTCATTACTGATGTTGTTCGTATAGCAATGATAGGCGTCAATAAGCAGACCTGTGTTTTTTTCATCAATGGCATCAATGAAATCTAACGTATGCTCAAGGTTCCAAATAAACGGATGCTCCCAGTTTTTCCGCAGGTGGTGCGGCCCGACAAATTCCAGCGCAAGCTGAATACCGTAGCTGCCAAGAATCCTGGCACACACGCGCAGTCTCCGTACAGCCGCGGCCATAAATTGAGCCGGAAGATAATCTGTTGACGGAAGGATATACGTCATGCACGTTTGGCAGCCAAGCGCTGAAGCTGCTTCAGAATCAGCTGCAAGGCCGGCAATCCCGCTCTGGAACTGTTCTTCCGAACCGCGCCACTCTACATCCAGGCCGATCGCACCAATGTCTATCTGATGTTTCTCCAATAAGCTGCGGGCATTGTCTATCCTTTCACTCTCTATTAAATTTCTAAGCGACTTACCATCTGTATCAATTGAGGCAAATCCATGCCGGGAAGCTAGGGTAATATATTCCTTTACATCTTTTATTTCACCGATCCCCGCTGGTGACAGGCCTTTCTTCATACGCTTCATCTCCTTCTAATTTGCAGTTTAATCGCTATAAGTATGGTGTTATTTGTGTAGCCGGTTGACGCATTTTATAGTGACTTCACTTCAGTCCAGCCACGGTTCTATAAAAAGTTTCTTCGTCGCTTCCCAGCCTAATTCCTTTTTTTGAAGGAAAAATGGTCCGAGAACCCTTCAGAAACATGGAAGAATTCATACCGAATAGTAAATCAATAAATGTATGCTTAATGTCCAGCCTTTATCATAAATAGGCATTGAACCTCCGTATAAATCGATATTTGTCTCCCGTTTGCCTATACCTGCCGCTGGTCGTACATACCTTAAATGAATTATAGGCTATTCTTACTCGTTATTGTAAATCACCTTGCCATTTCCAATCTTTTCTAATATCATAATTTTCAAACATCTTTTACATAATTTTATGAAAAATTTATAATGTGAGGGGAAATGTGTATGATCGTTTCAATTAAAAATTGGCTGGGGCTGGCATTTACAGTTGCACTTCTGGCTGCTGTATTTTTTCCGGATCACGCTTTCTTACAGGAAGCTGCACCGGAAAAGGCCTATGTCGATGTATCGGTATCCACGGTCTGGGTAGAGCCGGATAGTGCCAGGGATATCGATGAACCGGCCCTCGGAAATCCTGTCGACCATGACGCATGGACTGAATCTATGACATACGAAGAGAAGCTGTGGCTTGTAGGAAATTTAGAAACCCAGGCATTATATGGGATGGAGGTCAGTATTCTTGAGGAGGAAGGCGATTGGGCCAAGGTAGCCGTCCATGGCCAGGAGACTCCACGTGAAGAGCTCGGTTACCCTGGCTGGGTTCCAAAAGAGCAGCTTACAAAGAATAAGCAATTTGAAAAGCTTTCAGAAAATAAACCATTCGCAACAGTCACATCTGCGAAAACAAATTTATACCTGGACCGCCAATTAACAGATAAAGTAATGGAGCTGAGCTTCAACACCAGGCTCCCTGTCCTTTCAGAACAGAAGAAGCAGGTGCTTGTGGCCGTGCCGGCTGGCGGAGTTAAATGGCTCGATAAAGAAGACGTAGAAATATACAATAGTGTGGAGGATATTCCTGAACCAGGACAGGAAGATTTAGTAGAAACAGGAAAAATGTTTTTGGACCTTCCTTATTTGTGGGCAGGCGTCTCTGCATTCGGATTTGACTGTTCTGGTTTCACACACACCATTTATAAGGCGCACGGCATTGAGATTCCGCGAGATTCCGGCGTTCAGGCCCAGGCAGGAGAAGCAGTGGATCGGGACGACCTGCAAGTCGGCGATTTAGTCTACTTTGCCCGTGACGGCGGTACCGGCGCAGTTCATCATATCGGTATGTACATTGGCAATGGGGAGATGATTCATTCCCCAAATACTGCAAGTACTGTAGAAATTGCAGTAATAGAAGAATCGGGCTATGAAGAAAATTACGCTGGAGCGAGACGTATTCTTGAAACGGATTAAGCAGCAGGCAGAGGTGCAGGCTTGGAAGAAGGCAGCGTTTCAGCTGTCAGGGTAGCCGGAGAATGCCGGTCCGCCCTTCGGCTGGGCTGGGAGCGGACATGATGCTGTTAGTATGATTGGTAGACACCTCTATAACGGAATGGCATCATCATACCAAGGAGGGGTTCACATGGGTGAACAACGGCAACGTTATAGTGAAAAATTCAAAAAAGAAACGGTTCGATTTGT
>NZ_JBHIKY010000021.1:0-69735 GCF_042139015.1 Alteribacillus sp. HJP-4
CGGGCTGGGCTTGACGCTTCTGCGAGATCATCTACGATTGAAACATAGGGAAGAATGATCTGTAGCTGTCACCATCGCATCATTCCTATTCTGTTAAAGGGTGTCCACTTTCTTGACAGAGGTCCACAGTGTCCGCAGAACCCGTAGTTGCTCCCGGACATTTTCTGAAGTTTCTATGAATTCCGTTGCAGGCTTCGTCAGGCCAAATATGAGAAATAAGTACTGAGGAAAGACCTAGACAGACTATCCTTGACAATAATCGACACTATTCGAAATTACCATTGCCCTAATAATTTGATTTCATGTAAAATTGTTAGAGAATTGCAACATATACATAAGTATTTTGAAATATATCTTCTGTATTATAGACATGGTTAGACATAAATCGACAGGGAGGATCTCCGGTTTGGCACAATTTCCACGTACTACTTTAATTCTTATACTGCCAATTTTACTTATCACTTCCATAACACTCATCCCATTCACTGCAAGTGCCGCGGATTCGGAACAAGCCCCTTCCCTTTATAGTGAAACAGCTGTGTTAATGGATGCTGAGACAGGACAGATATTATATGGGAAGGATGCCTCGAGACAGATGAGCCCGGCTTCCATTACGAAGATTGCATCTGGAATCCTGGCGCTGGAGCAAGGTAAACTTGAGGACAGTGTAAAAATCAGTGAAGAAGCTGCCAATGTGGAAGGATCGACGGTGTACCTTCTCGAGGAAGAAGAAATGCAGCTCGAGCAGCTTATTCAAGGAATGCTTATCAATTCAGGCAATGATGCGGGGACAGCTATTGCCGAACACATATATGGATCGGAAGAAGAATTTTCTGCAGAGATGACCCGCTACTTAGAGGAAGAAACAGGGATCGAAAACACAAACTTTACGAATCCTCATGGTCTTTATGGGGAAGATCATTATACGACGGCTGAGGACATGGCTCGTATTACACGATATGCGATGGAAAATGAAGCCTTCCGCGAAATTGTCGCCACGAAAGAACTAGACTGGGAAGGTGCGGGCTGGGAAACGACTCTGCGCAATCACCATCAGCTATTATGGGACTATGAAGGGGCAACGGGAGTTAAGAATGGTTATGTGAGCCAGGCCGGCTTTACTCTCGTTACAACTGCGGACAGAGACGGCCGCGAACTGATCGCGGTCGTTATGAAAGCAGGCAGTAATGCCCAGGCTTATGAGGATACACAAGATCTTCTTAATTTTGGCTTTGATGAGTTTGAAAAACAGCAAACAGGGGAAGAGCAAACTATTCTTTCTCCAGATGGAACGGAATTTATCATTCCGGAAGACTTCACCTATTTAAAGAAACCGGGAGCCGAAACGTCGTTTGAGATTGAAGATGACGGCAATATGGCAGTGGTGGATGTTGAGAGCTCAGAGCATATTTATGAGCTGCAGCTTGAGCTCTCCGAAGATGTTAAACCGGAGGAAAAACAATCTGCTGCACCGCAGCAAGATTCCAAAGAAGAAAAAAACGACGAATCCTTTTTTGTGAGAAACTGGTCTGAGTTCGGCTACATCATGGCTGATATCATCCGCTATCAGGTCTATTTCTGGAGAAATTAATATTGAATGTCTGGAGAATATCTGCCTATGGAAAAACAACGATCTCTTCCTGAAGAGGATGTCACGCTTCAGGCTGTCTGGAAGAGCTTTGGCTTATTTGTCCTAGTCGGTATCCTCATCATTTTGATGTTTTACAACGAAGGACGCATTGAGCACCTGCTGGACGTGTGGAGCATTGATAACTTTGTGCTTTTTGCCAGTACAGGACTGATAATAGGAGGGCTTTTTGCATCCTTTACCATCGCCGTCTACAAGATGACGGAGCTGCAGCTTCCCGATAACGACTACACCCGCATCATTAAAGATTTATTGCATAAAAAATTCGGCATTATGACGATAGCAGTCGGCGCAAGTGTAGCAGAAGAGGTGCTTTTTCGAGCCGCCCTGCTTGGGGTGCTTGCTTTATATATTGGAGAAGTGCCAGCGTTGTTTTTAGTCGCGCTCATTTTTATGGCACTTCATATTCCGCAATATAAAGGTAGTCTGCTTATCCATTTTATCGTGTTTTTTATGGGAGTAGTTCTCGGCCTCCTGTTTTTGTGGACAGGGACCTTATGGGCTCCGATCATTGCGCACGGAGTGTATAATGCGATTATCGCCGTCTTAATGAAAATGGGAAAACTTGAGAAACCAGCAGCCGACGGGCAGGAACAGCCAGCTCAATAAGTAGTAGAGGTTTAGAAACGACCAGCCATTGGTCGTTTTTTTCGTTCTACTTTAAGAAGATTACAAAACTAAGGCGTTCGCTGTGTGGCCCGGAGAAAAACCAAGTTACTCTATTACAGGAACAGCATATGGACAGGAAATCCATTATTTTATAAAATTTTCCAAGATTCTATGGACTGGCGGACATGAGATGCGCTATTTGCCTGAATGGAGGGGGATTTTGCTTACTTTTCGGCCGATAATGGAACTCATGTCCGGCAATGTCGAAAATCCATACTGTGTGGAGTACACCGCGGAAAAGGAGGTGTCCGGAGAACCGGCCGCTAATGACCGCCAGGCTTTTCATTGAGAGGTCATACGCTGCTTTGAGGTCTTAGTATGTGGCAAATCAAAGATGGATAATAAAACATTTTCAGACGAATACTACGTCTATATTCAGAAAGCAGAAAGGAGGAAAAAGTAATGAAAAAGGAAAATAAAAACAAGGTCGTTCACAAGGAAAATATCGCAACGAACGAAGATGTTGAATATTCTGAGGAGCTCGCGGATGAAAACGATAGAAAAGCGAGAGAACGCTCCGAGGAAGCAGATAAACGTGCAATGAAAAAGAGAAGATAGCATATCGGAGGAACACATGAAAGAAAAACGATGGGACCTACTTGCGCTGGCGTCGATTCCGCTAATGATGACTCTTGGAAATTCGATGCTGATTCCAATACTTCCGCTGATTGAAAGGGAAATTAACATTACTCCCTTTCAATCGAGCCTGATTATCTCGGTGTATTCATTTATTGCTATTCTGCTCATTCCTTTTTCCGGCTATTTATCTGACCGGATAGGCCGGAAAAAAGTTATCATCCCAAGCTTAATACTGGTCGGAATAGGTGGTGCGCTTGCCGCCTACGCAGCCTGGCAGATGAAAAACCCCTATACAGTCATTCTCATCGGCAGATTTCTGCAGGGAGCCGGAGCATCCGGTGCTTTTCCAGTTGTTCTGCCGACCGTCGGTGACATGTTCAAACAAGAGGAGCAGGTCAGCCAGGGTCTTGGAATCATCGAGACAGCCAATACGCTCGGCAAAGTACTGAGCCCGATCGTTGGAGCACTGCTCGCTGTTATTATTTGGTATGTGCCATTCGTGGCCATTCCTATTTTGTCTTTTTTATCTGCTTTTCTCGTGATGTTTTTAGTGAAAGTTCCTAAACAAGAGGCTAAAGAAAAGACGAAAAATACATTTCATCATTTTAAGGATCAATTAAAGAAAACCTTTCACGATAACGGGCGCTGGCTTATGGTTGTATTTACCATCGGCGGTATTTTAATGTTTGTGCTCTTTGGCTTTTTGTTTCATTTTTCCTCTGTACTGGAAGAAAAATATAATATTGACGGCTACCAAAAAGGTCTGGTGCTCGCGGTACCACTGCTATTTTTATGCATTGCCTCATTTGTGAGCGGTAAAATCATCGGTAAAGACAAGCAGCGAATGAAATACTGTATCGCAGCAGGCACATTAGCTGCTTCTGTTTCTCTTTTTTTTATAAAAGTAGAACTGAGCCTGCTGCTTTTTATTGGTCTCCTTGCCATTGCCGGCACCGGTATCGGACTTGCACTGCCATGTCTGGATGCTCTGATTACCGAAGGGATCGAAAAAGAGGAGCGTGGTTTTGTTACCTCTCTATACAGCTCGATGCGATTTGTCGGAGTAGCTGCCGGCCCGCCATTGATTGCTGTGCTAATGAAAGAAAATGCAGGTCTTATATATATTACGCTTGCCGGCACCACTATTATAGCTGCATTAATGAGCGTATTTTGGATCCGGCCTTCTGATTCTGGGGAGGAAGAAGGAAAGCCCGAACCTAGCACAGTCAGATAAATTTAAAAAAACAGCCTGGCCCAGGAGCCAGGCTGTTTTTTTAAAAGGGATTGCGAAAAGAAATAGAAAGGTTAGTTTGTAATAGTGCAATAGTGAAGTGTGGCTTCACCATCGAAGCCCTTGAGGAGCCGGAGCCATCCCCTGTGCTGCTCGCCGGGGATTCAGGAATGATGGATGAACGGCGAAGACCGATGTTTTTAATTATTTCTTCTATGAAATCATTGAACGAAAGCGACCGGCCGCGGTCCAGCGTGAAAACATCCAGCTCGTAATTAAAGCAGTCATTTTGCGACACAGATGTGGATACGTATGTTCAATTTAAAGGAAATTAAGCTCATCCCCCTGCACATACCTATTCAAGAAATAAATAAGTACATAGGATGTGGAGAAAGAGTAATTTTATGAAAGGGGCGTGATCGCATGGGTGGTGGAGGCTACGGCGGAGGCGAAGGCTTTGCCCTGATAGTCGTGTTGTTCGTTCTGCTTCTTATTGCCGGGGCAGCCTGGTTCTATAATAATAATGGTTATAACGGAAATGGTTTCGGATTTGGTTTCTAATTCGAAGCTTGAAAAGAGGAGTCGTTCCCAACTGGACGGCTCTGTTTTTTTTGAGGCAGAAGAACACGAAATCGCATCAAGAAAGCTGGAGGGCACGAGGTCTTTGGTACGAAAAAGTCAGACGCCGGCCCCCTTACATAAAAAGAGAGACCGGCGTTTTTTTACGTTACTAATGTTAAAAAAGAGGTATTATTTATTTGGTTTGTCTGCAGCTGTTCGACAGCTATTAAGATTCTTCCTCTTCTGATTCTTCTTCCATATCCGTGCTGTCTTCTTCCGTTTCTTCCTCTTCCATACCATCTTGCATGTCGGACTCATCATCAGCCGGCTCTTCTTCTTCATTCATATCATCTTCAGCAGGAGCCTCTTCTTCCGTTGGAGCTTCTTCACCGGATGGTGCCTCTTCTTCATTTTCCCCGCCGCCACATGCGGTAAGTACACCAAAGGCCATCATTGCGGACGCAGTCGTTAAAAGCAGTTTCTTGTTCATACATTTCTCCCTCCACTCAGATAAGATGAATTGAAGCTGATGCGATCAGCTAAAAACATCCTAGCAGAAGGCTCAGGAAAGCGTCTATGCGATTCGTGTATTTTTGATGCTCGTTCTATACTTTCCCATGCATGTGGATAAATTTGGGTCTATTATAAAATTTTTGTAAGATTTATTGATTTATTTTTAAGATGATTAACGTAATGAGTTGACTATAGCTTTTTCATTATCTCAAGCAGTTCCTGCTCCAGTAGTGCTTTTTCCTCTGCGTTCTGAGAAGCGGCAATCCGGCCTTCGAGAGCCGTGCGCTGCATGTCGAGTACCAGGCGATCGGTTTTTCCGGTCTGCATCGCATCAGTTGGTTGTTTTTTTCGGTTGCGAAATTCGGAAAAAGTGCCCCGGAACAGCTCAACCTTTTCCTGTCCAATCGATAGGATATGATCGGTGGTCTTATCAAGAAAGGCCCGGTCATGTGTAGCAAATAAGATTGTACCAGGGTAGGCTGTGATCATAGCTTGAAGGGCATGCCTTGCCCGCAGATCAAGATAGTTGGTCGGTTCATCGAGCAGCAGCACATTATGTCTGGCAAGCAGCAGGGAGGCGATAGCAATTTTTCCACGCTCTCCTCCGCTCGTCTCTTTTATCCGGCGATGGACTGACTCTTGCTTAAATCCAATATTTGCGAGCACTGTCCTGATAAACGTTTCATCATGAAGGCTCTTCTCTGAAGCCTGCTCCAGAATGGTAGCTTCCTTATCAAGCAGCTTTAGTTTTTGGTGGAAATAACCAATATCCGCTTTTTGAGAAAGGGAAACGCCGGGCTTTTTTTCATACACTGCTGTTAAAAGCGTGGATTTACCAGCGCCATTTGGGCCGATCACGCCGACTTTCGCTCCTGGTGGAATGACACTTGAAAAAGCAGGGAAAAGGGTGCGTCGACCAGCCTGAAGCTGAAGATTTTCAAATGCCAGAGCCCGTTTACCATAAAGCTTTTGATGTGCATGCTCAGGGAAATCAATCGTTTCCCGCTCGCGTGGTTTAACTTTTTTCTCCAGCTTGTTGAGTCGATTCTCCATTGTTTTCGCGATGGCTGACATTTTTCCAGCTCGGTTTCGGATTCCGCCTTTATGAAGGCGTGCTTCTGAGTTTCCCATACGGGACGGGGCTTTATTCATCTTTTGAGAGCGTTCATGACGTTCTAGAGCCGCATTTTCAATGCGCTGCTTTTCTTTTTGGTATTTATCATATTCTTCCTGCTTTTGTTCCGTTTCCATTCGATGCTGGCGCATAAAAGCATCGTAATTTCCTTCATATTCCTTAAGCTCTCCATTTTCAAGCAGCCAGATGTTGCTGCACACCTTATTTAAAAAGGTTTCATCATGCGAAACGATAATCAGTGCGCCTCGAAAAGCACGCAGGCTTTCTTCAAGCTTTTCAATACCGTTCATATCAAGATGGCTCGTCGGTTCATCAGCAATCAGTAAGTCGGGATCACGACTGAGCGCCGCTGCTATTTTTGCACGTGATTCTTCTCCTCCGCTTTTTTCAGTATGCGCCGGAACGGCCCACTGCTTTTGGAGGACTCCTATTTCATCACCACCAAAATCATTTTCCAGCTGAGCAATATAGGCGAGTGTGCCATACAATTGACGCTGAGATGCCTCAAGTTTTGTTTCCCCTGCGATCATCTTCAACAGAGTTGATTTGCCCGTACCGTTATCGCCGACAAGTCCGATTCGTTCGCCATGATACACCTGAAGATGCGATATTGAAAACAACTTCCGTAATTCTGCCGATGCTTCTATTCTTGTCATTTCAAGTAACAGCATTCTCATTCCTCCTTTAGGCTTCATTCGGAGGGGAGTAAAAAAAGACCCCCTCCATCGATCAGGAGAGAGTCGTAACGTAGACAAAAGGATATAAATGTGCCGCAGGCAGGCGTAAATAAAATTTTCCGCAGGGCAGACCTTATAGCCAAAAAGTGCGTACGTATCCCATCTCCAGATCATCCGAAATAATTAAGTTTCCCGGCTGGTTTGATGGGTTATTACTTCATTGGCCTAAAGGTTCGCCTCCTTTTCAATATCTGTTTTAACCTTATAAAAACAATCGTGCGATGTCAAGCGCATTTTTCTTACCCCGTAAAAATATCATCGGTGGGATAGCGGACAGATGGTTTCTTTGGCTTCGCAATGGTAAAGGCAAGTGTCAGTGGCCCGACGCGCCCTATAAACATCATGATAATAATAATCTGCTTGCCGACTGCTGATAATTCCGGCGTCAGGCCCATCGAGAGGCCGACGGTTCCGAAGGCAGAAAAAGCCTCAAATAATATCATGATAAAAGGCGCGCTTCTTTCTGTGATGACAAGGACAAACACACAAATAAATATAAACGTGGAGCTCATTACAATGATCGACAGCGCTCTAAGAATAATGAGATGGCGGATCGCGCGTCCGAACACCACCGGTTCTTCTTCGCCCTTAAGAAAGGCAATACACGCAACAATCATAATCAAAAAGGTGGTCAGCTTAATCCCGCTCCCGGTAGAGCCGCTTCCTGCTCCGATAAACATTAAAAGAAGTGTCATCATTAAAGAATCCGTCCGCATGCTGCCAATATCGATGGAATTAAAACCCGCCGTCCGCGGGGTGACCGCCTGAAAATAGGAAGCCCATATCTTTTCATCGAGTGGAAGTGGACCAAGTGTTGCAGGGTTCGAAAATTCCAGGAAAAAGAATACCAACATCACGAATGAATTCACAACGAGCGTTCCGACAATCATCATTTTTGAATGAAGCGACAATGTCTTAAATTGTCTTTTGTGAAGGACATCAGCGATGACGGTAAATCCGATACCTCCGATAATGAAGCTGAAGGTGATAATTATATTTACGGCAGGATCGCCGACATATCGGGTCAGTCCATCCTCCCACAGGGAAAACCCAGCATTATTGAACGCTGAAATAGAATGAAAGACACTCGTGTACAAACCGAACTGCCATCCGTAATCAGGAACCCAGCGCAGCGCGAGAATCACGGCAGCCACTGTTTCGACGGTCAAGGAAAATAGGGCAAGCAGTCTGATAAGCCGGATTAAACCGCCAATAGACGTCGCATTGAGAGCTTCTTGAATCAGCAGTCTCTGCTTCAGTCCAATTCGTTTTCCAAACAGAAGAAAAATCAATACCGCAAAGGTCATTAATCCAAGACCGCCGATTTGGATAAGAACGAGGATAACAACCTGGCCGAAAACCGTAAACACGGTCCCTGTATCGACCACGACCAAACCAGTCACCGTTGTGGCGGAAGCCGCTGTGAAAAGAGCATCAATCCAGGAAATATGAACTGTCGCAGCAGCAGGAGTTTTCAATAAAAAGGTCCCAGCAACAATAACAAGCGCAAATGTCAACGCAAGAAACTGAGGCGGACTCATGTCGATCATCCACGGTTTAAAGCTTGTGGTCTTAAGCCTCTGCACCATTTCAGTCATCTTCTTCCGCAGTAATGTAAGTTTAATGAGATGAGATTACTCTTTATAAAGTGGAATGTCAATACTTGATTTTTATTGTGGTCGTCCCCGGGCATTATGAAGAAATAATACTAGTTTTCAATTATTATATCGTTTTATGTCGCCAGATAATGGGAAAAAAGTTGAGAGTCATATTTTGAGGAGGTATAAATGTGGGTGAGAATCATAATAAAAATAAAAAAGATGAACAGCTCGAGCAGTACCGGGTGAATGATGAAGGCAAAAAGCTGACGACCAATCAGGGACTCAAGGTTGCCGAAGATGAGTTCTCCTTAAAAGCAGGCGAGCGCGGCCCTACATTAATGGAGGATTTTCATTTTCGGGAGAAGATGACTCATTTCGACCATGAACGGATTCCGGAACGGATCGTACACGCGCGCGGCTTCGCAGCACACGGTGAGTTTCAGCTATATGAATCATTGAAAAAGTATACAAAAGCGGACTTCTTAAATGACACGTCAAAAAAGACGCCGGTATTTGTACGGTTTTCAACCGTGGCAGGCTCGCGCGGTTCCTCTGAAACGGTCCGGGATGCCCGCGGCTTTGCGACGAAATTTTACACAGATGAAGGTAACTATGATTTAGTGGGAAACAACATACCGGTATTTTTCATTCAGGATGCAGTTAAATTTCCAGATTTCGTGCACTCGGTAAAGCCGGAGCCGCATAATGAAATGCCGCAGGCAGCATCTGCCCACGATACATTCTGGGATTTTGTTGCAAACAATCAGGAATCGGCACACATGATAATGTGGGCCATGTCCGACCGGGCCATTCCGAGAAGCTTTCGGATGATGGAAGGCTTTGGAGTTCACACCTTCCGTTTAGTTAACGAGGAAGGAAAATCCCATTTCGTAAAATTTCACTGGAAGCCAGTGCTTGGAACGCACTCCCTCGTTTGGGATGAAGCTCAAAAACTGTCTGGAAAGGACGCTGACTTTCACCGCCGTGATCTCTGGGAATCCATTGAAAACGGCGAATATCCAGAGTACGAGCTCGGCATTCAAGTGATTAAGGAAGAAGATGAATTCAGCTTTGATTTTGACATACTGGATCCGACGAAGCTGTGGCCGGAAGAAGACGTGCCTGTTCAGCTTGTTGGTAAAATGACACTGAACCGCAATGTGGACAACGTGTTTGCAGAAACAGAACAGGTGGCGTTCCATCCGGGCAGCGTTGTACCGGGGATTGACTTTTCGAACGATCCGCTTCTGCAGGGACGGCTGTTTTCTTATACCGATACTCAGCTGATCCGCTTAGGCGGCCCGAATTTCCATGAGCTCCCAATCAACCGTCCCGTCTGTCCATTTCATAATAACCAGCGCGACGGCTACGGACGTCAGACAATCAACAAAGGACCGGTGAGCTATCATAAAAACTCAATTGCCTCCAACACCCCGGAACCTGCAAGCGAAGCAGAAGGAGGCTACACGCATTACGCTGAAAAAATCGATGCCCATAAGGTCCGGGCCCGCAGTGAAAGCTTTAAGGATCATTTTTCTCAGGCGACGATGTTTTGGAACAGCATGAGTGATCCTGAAAAAGAACATCTTAAGGAAGCATTCAGCTTCGAGCTCGGCAAATTAGGCAGTGAATCAATCCAGCAGCAGGTTGTTGACATGTTTGCAAATGTCAGCAGAGAGCTTGCTGTCGATGTGGCAAATGCTATTGGTGTGAAGGAGCCGGAAGGCGGAGGTTCTGAAGTTACAAAAGCCTCTCCAGCACTCAGTCAGGAAAACACGAAGCATACTGCGGAAACGAGAAAAGTCGGTGTCATTATCTCAGATAACTTTAACGGGGAGGAAGTCACAAAAACTCTGGCACTATTGAAAAAAGAAGGCATAATTCTCGAGGTCATCAGTGATAAGCTTGGCAGGCTGAAAGGAACGACCGGCACCGAACTGGCAGTCGACCACACTTTTCTGACCGGCGAATCCGTCATTTTTGATGCTCTTTATGCAGTCGGCGGCAATGGTACGGATAAAAAATTCAACCATGATGCTGAATACTTTATTAACGAAGCGTTTCAGCACTTCAAGCCAATAGGGGCTACCCACGAAGGCAAGCGCTGGATTAAAGAAAATGAGCTGGAAAACAGTCCTGGTGTCATCGTCAGTGATGATATGGATGATTTTGCCGAAAAGTTCACCAGGGCAGTGGCCGCCCACCGTCACTGGGAACGCAGTATCGTCTAACCTTCATGTTTGCAAAAATAAACGGAGTCCTGGATATTGATCCCGGGCTCCGAAAATATGAAAACGTCTATTATCACTTTTGAGATTCCTGCAGATTTTTTATTCACTCTTTACGACGTACGCTGAATTCCAGTGTTCGGATTATTGCTGAAGTTAGAATAATTGTGAACCATGCGCTGCAGATCTTTATGCCCTTCTCTCACCTTCAATGTTTGATTAATGATTTTCTGAAAACCTTCCAAGTCCTTATCAGATGCATTCAATACCGATTTGGAAATTCCTTCGGCCATTTGTTGTAAGGAGTTATCGCGGGTCATGAATAACGACCACCTTTCTTCTGATTTTTCGGACTTCTTTTATGTCCTACCTACAAATTTTACATAAACGATAAATATCCTGCTGGGACTGCTTGAAAACTTATATACATATCTCCCCACATTAATGGCAGAAGTTCCTAATTTCTACATGTGAAATATCTCCGAATGAAAAAAACTCTGGAAATCGCTTTGATTTTTATCGTAAAAGCAAACTTATTGTAATACGATTATTGCAAAAAATATTTTGGGTAATCCGTCACATTTTAGAACAAATATTCGCTGTGCAACAAATTTAAATGGATAAATGTTACAATGTGTTGAAAAGGTGGGTGAGAGGATGGATGAAGAAGATAAATTATATCAACAACTTCAGAAAGAATTTCAAAAGAGTGTAAAACGAAGCCTAAATACAAAAGAAAAAGAATTTATAAGATGGATGGCTGAAAAGGCACTATCCAAAAAAGGCTAGTGACGACATGTTACCTGAAATTAATGTCCTCTTCTGATGTATTTCAGGTCCTGTTTGTTTCTAATTTATAAATTACCAGCCTATAACTTCAACCTTCAATATATTTAGGTCGAGATCGAAATACTGCAAGTAATTTTTTAAATAGATTGTTTTGGCTTTCCAATTAGTAGTTGTAAAAATCTTATAAGGTGGAGGACAGAAAATGCGGTACCTCGCTGTTTCAGATATCCACGGAGAAATGAGCAAATTAGAGGAAGTATTACAAAAGGCCTCATATGATCCTGGGCAGGACCAGCTAATATTACTTGGTGATTATATCGACCGCGGCCCTCATTCCAAGGAAGTGATCGATAAAGTAATGGAGCTGGTAGAAAAAGACGGAGCGATTGCCATCAAAGGAAACCATGATGACCTTTTCATCCGTTCAAAATACGAGCAGGAAATGAAAGAGCTCTGGGAAATGAATGGAGCAACCACGACAATTGAATCCTATGGAGAAGACATGGAAAAGCTTGAAGCGCACCGTAAATGGCTCGAGAACAACCTGCAGCTTTATTATGAAACAGAAGATTACATTTTTGTGCACGGTGGTCTGATGCCTAATGTTCCTCTAGACGAGCAGGAGGAGAGAACGATGCTTTGGATTCGGCACTCCGAAAAAGTCGGACTTGGCAAAACCATTATCCATGGCCATACTCCTGTCCGGGAAATCACATATGATGAAGACCAGATCGATATTGACACCGGAGCAGCTTACGGCGGAAAGCTTACTATGCTGGAATTGCCGAGCCACAATATCTATACCGCTTGATTTTAAGGCAAAAAAGTGACTGAGACTGAACCGTCTCTGAGATTAAACTACGCTTCCGTTTATCAAAAATGATAGCCGGAAGCGTTTATTATGATGCTTTACGAATTTTCTTATCCTTTAATCAATAAAGGTAATCTTTCTAAAGTGCAAGTGAGTTTGCGCAGGGAAGATCAACCTCTTTATATAACCTCTCTTATAGAAAACTCACCCAAAAGTGAGGGCATTCTTCATTTACTGTCCCAGAATTTTACGTGCTGGCCTGCTTCTCTAACTGCAGTGTCAGCATTTTATAAATATTTACAGTAACGGCAGGGTCCATTGCTTCAGCGTACATATTTTCAAGCTTTTCATTGATCTGACTGGCTTCTTTTAAATATGCAGCTCCTTTTTTCATCCACGTTTTGTAGCCTGCTGTGTGCTCCTGTATCGCCTCCGCATATTTTTCATCAGTTCCCGGCGTCACCACCTGTTTATAAAGGTCTACAATTTCGTCACTTTCCTGATCGGGAAAATATTCATGAGGATCCGTACTGTCAAATACACAAACTCCTAACTCTCTGACAATTACCATATCAATACTTTCCGGGTCAAAGCCGCAATGGTACAGCTCAACAATGTAACCTCTTTCCTCTGCTTCAGCAGCAACCTTCTTTAAAAGTGTTGATTTTCCCGTCCCGGCTCTCCCTTTAATAAAATATCGCTTGTTCAAATTTTCCGTGAGGTTGGGGATAAAATCTACGACACCGGATGGAGTGGAAGCACCGAAAAACCGATGCTTTGTGAAACCTTTCTTCCCGGACGGCTTTCTCTTTTTAAAAATTTTTTTAATCAGCTCATCTGCGGTTTGATCAGCTTTGTCAAAGTTCATTTCGTTTATATAGATTTTTTCAAGTTCATCATGAACATGCAGGCCTGTTTTAAATGCTTCATGTGAATTTTTATATGCGGCTTTAATTCCGTCCTTGTAAGCTACGAGCGTCTCTATTTTTTCCTTCAGCAGTTCTTCGTTAATTCCTTCATAGGTATTTACGGCTTTTTCAGTTGATGCATTACATACAAACGAATGGGAAGAGCCGTCATATAACCCAATGCTTAACTGAGGAATGATCACCCCATCAAGAGCTTCATGGTCTGCTGAGCAATGAATTTGTTCAACATCATAACCTTTGTTATGCCATTCTGCTGCGATCTTCTTCAACAAATTTGATTTCACCGTACTTGACGGCCCCTTTAGCACAAATACCCGTTCCAGCCCGTGAAAATTCGAAGCATATAACGGATAAAAGCCTTTGGCTGTATGATCTCCGGCAAAATAGTGCAGAACTCTGCCCGTCATTTAACCACTCCCCAGCAACATATTAAATAAACGTATTTCTCCGTTATACTCTATGCATCATTCTGAACAGGAATGACCACAATACAAATTCTCACGCAGAAAACCTGGCTCACGTTTGGATTATAAAGCTTTTTAAGATCTGGTTCCTGTAATTTCACATATATAATACTATTTATAACATATTACATTGACATACACAGTAATATGTTATAAATTATATATCAGGAGGTGAAGTATTGTGAGCGGAAGAATATCGACCGATTTAATACGAGGCAATACCGTCACGATCATATTAAATATTTTGAGGCAGGGAGACAGCTACGGTTATCAAATATATAAAACGATTACTGAATTAAGTAATCATCAATATGAATTAAAAGAAGCCACGCTCTATACCGCGTTCCGGCGTCTGGAAAAAGATGGACATATCCTTTCCTATTGGGGAGATGAATCCCAGGGGGGAAGACGGAAATATTACCGGATTACTGAGGAGGGGCAGATGCTCTATGAGCAGAACAGAGAGGATTGGTTATTTGCGAAGGACATTTTGGATGACTTAATCAAAGGAGAGATATCAGATGATAAATAGTAACAGCAAGCTTGATCGAAAGATAGATAACTATATTAATAAGCTTTTTGCAGAGGTAGGCGAAAGCCAGCAGCTGTTTGATTTAAAAGAAGAGCTTCATACGAACCTTAAAGAAAAAATCGCGGACTATAAGTCCCAGGGCATGGAGGAGGAGCAGGCGTTTAAAGAGGCAACTGTGTCGATGGGAGATTTAAGCGGACTTGTGGAGGAAATGAGAGAAATCGGGCGCGATAAAACAAAACAAACCATTTATACTTCCATGGCTAACCGTATTTCTACGGCGGGCATTGTAGTAGGCACGCTGCTGATTTTGTTTGGTATACTCGTTTCTCTTCTATTATATGCGATGGGAAATCCATTAGAGTCTGTAGCAGGATCAACGATTTTTGTTGTCTTCGGGGGAGCATTTCTTACGTATTCGGCTTTAACAAGAGAAACGCAGAAGAAATTTGGGATGAATAAAGTACGGGCGCTCCTTTACGCAGTATCGATCGGTCTGCTTCTTTTCGCAGGACTCGCTTCAGCTACCTCAGGATTTGCTACGCAAGAATCCTTCATAGCTGTCGCCTCATTGATACCTTTCGTCTTGTCCGGCGTTGGTCTATTCCTGGCATTGATATTCACTGGTCAGCCACGCAGAAAGCATTAAGCGAAATACGAGGTGAAAACTTTCCCCTGATAAAAATAATTAAGGCTTGCCGCCAGATTCAAATGGCGTAAGCCTTATTTTTTTATTTTATTAGAATAAACTTTCTAAAGTTCACGCTGATCTATTTTCGTGTAAACGAATAATTACAACAAACTCCACATCCCAAAGTGTCTTCTTCATTCTTTAGCTATGGCGCTATTTAACAGTTACTCTTCCACGGTATGCTGTTCTGGGAGTGTGTCCCACATACTCGTATCTGCTGTTTCTATCGAATTGTCCGCTAATGCTTTAATTGTTCCCATCATCGCTGCTTCAGCTTGATCAATCAAGTCATCACTGTACTGGTGCTCTAAAATACCTAGTTTGTTGGGCGAGTCAGAGAGTCCTCTGTTTTCAAAAAGCAATGTCGGAATGTCATAATTCACAGCCAGATTGTTCCTCGCCATTGAAGTAAGAGTGCTCTCGCTGTGGTAGCGTGCGATATTGCTGTAATCTTTAGGCTCAATACTGTCGTAAACGACGGCTCCAATTTTTTTGGAGTTATCAAGTACCTCTTCTGAGATATTATCATTGGTAGGGTAAAGCAGGGCACTAGTTACAATTTCCCCATCCTCTGTGGCACGGTTCGCAATTTGATGGTGAAAATCAATAGCATAATCGATGTCATATTCTTGCAGGACATTCTCATGCAGCGCCCTTGTTTCCGGCTGTGATAATGAATTATGGGTCCGATTTAAATTAATGCCATCCGCGTTATTTCTCGTCTGCAGACCCCCGCGGTACAAATTAGATGCATCCCAATCCACATCCCCCTCTGCTCCGTCCAGGTTTAACCGCGGAACGATGAGAATATTTACGTCCTCGAGTAATTTCGTTTTGTGTTTGCTGCCAGCGGAGAACTGCTCAATGATATCCAGAGCTGACTCCGTTACCAAGGATTCATTGCCATGCTGTTGAGTTAAAAATAAAACTGTTGGATTATCCGAATCAATGTGGCCGTCCTCACTCAATGTTACCAGGGAAAGCTCCCGTCCCTTCACAGATTCGCCGATCGTCTCGACCGTAACATGCGGTGATTGCTGATCTGCATCCTCCAGTAAATCAGACATTTCTTCGTAGTTTGTGAGACTCTCCATTTTCAGTAATTGCTCGTCTTCACCTGAGTCTGCTGCGTAAGAAAATTCAGGAGTCAAAGGTACGGCTAAAAAAAAGAAGGAGAACAATCCGGCTAACGCTGCCTTCGAAAAATTTTTCATCATACATAACCCTCCTATATTTAGTATATTAATAAAATTCAAAATCTTAATATAAAAATCCTTCCAATTTTTAGTAAATGAATCATAAGGCCACCACTACTATATTCACAATGTTTTATATGCGTTTCCGAAAAATCAACATAGAGATGGATATGCTTTTTATTGCTAATCATTTTATTAGAATAGTCTTGTAATAAAAGTATTAATAAGAAGGAGCGCTTTTCATATTTATGTTCTGCGCTATATGCCTTCCATCGTTTCAAACACACAAAGTGGAGGTATGGTAAAGTATTTAAAACCAGGAAATTCGTTTATATAGCAATATGAGAGCCAAAAAGGGAGTGGAAAAATGAAAGATTGTATATTCTGCGAGCCCGCTTTGCAGCCTGAGCAAACCATACAATTCAGTAATGACTATTGCATGTATTTACAGCTTCAACATAACCAGAAGGAGGAAGACGAGAAGAGATCGAAGAAATACTTGCAGGATGTTGGGGCGGGCAGCTTCCAGAAGGAAGAACTGATGCGCGCAAGCCGCAGCCCCTTAGAGGGTTCAGGAGTCATTGTGCCAAAGCAGCATAGAGAAACGGTATTTGAATTGACTGAAGAAGAATGGGAGGCAACTTATTCATTGCTTCATAAAGTAAAAGAATACTTGGATGAAATGTTTTCCCCGGACGGGTACAATATTGGCTGGAATTGCGGTGAAACCGGAGGGCAGACCATTTTCCACTCCCACTTACATATACTTCCGAGATACAAAAATGAGCCATTCGCTGGAAAAGGAATCAGATACCTGCTTAAAGGTGCATCACAAAAATAGGAACAGCTTTGAAACAGTTGAAATAGATGGTGATTTTTCAATTGCCCTCTGCTCCTGGTGACCAATATTATTTTCGCCGATGAATTGAAAAAAGTCGCTCATCAATTTGAAAATATCGCCCATGAATCGAAAAAAGTCGCTCATGATTTGGAAAATATCGCCGATGCTTCGAAAAATACCGCCGATCAATCAAAAAATTCGCTGATGCCTTGAAAAAATCGCTGATCCTCGCAAAGAAACATGAAAAATTGCCGATTCCATCAAAAACTAATGAGACACAAATCTAACCACTTTAGAAAAGGAGAGAAAACTATGGTTCGAGTTATCGTATTAGGTCTTGGAACAATGGGGGCCACCCACGCGGAAAGCTTCGCAAAAATGGAAAATGTCCAGTTGATTGGAGTAGTAGACACCAATAAAGACCTCTTGAATGAACATGCAGAAAGATTAGGAGCGCAGGGATTTGCCAGCTTTGCAGATGCAGCCGAGCAGCTGCAGGGCCAGATTGATGTAGTGTCCGTCTGCCTGCCGACAAATCAGCATGCTTTACATGTGAAATCCTCTGCAGATATCGGGGCAGATGTTATCTGTGAAAAGCCGCTTGCCCGCACACTCGAAGAAGCGCGGGACATGATTGAATATTGTAATAGGAAAGGGGCACGGCTATTCGTCGGTCACGTGGTCCGCTTTTTTCCTGAATATGTGAAGGCAAAGGCAGTCATTAATAGCGGGCAGGTCGGTGATGTTGCTGTGGCCAGGACGATGCGGGGAGGACCGTTTCCGCAGGCTTCCGGTAATTGGTACGCTGATTATGATATCAGCGGCAGCCTCATTCTCGATATGATTATTCATGATTTTGATTTCCTGCGCTGGACGTTTGGTGAAGTAGAGCACGTATATGCCAAAAATGTTGGAGGCACTAAAGGAAAAAACAACTCGAACAGAGACTACGCGCTGGTCACCCTCCGCTTCAAAAACGGGCTGATTGCCCACGTCGAAGGCACATGGGCACATAAACAGTTCAATACATCCTATGAATTCGCGGGGAAAAAAGGAATTATCAGCTACAGCAGTGCGAAAGAAAGCCCCCTGACACTGGAAAAATCAGAAAGTGAAGCCGGACAGGCAGGAAGCGTCGCTGTGCCCGAAAGTCCTCTGGCTGATTCCCCGTACGACCTTGAGCTAAAGCATTTTATTCATTGCATTCAGTCAGGAGAAGAATCAGTGGTGACTGCAGAAGATGCGTATAAAGCGATGGAGATAGCACTGGCGGCGCTGGAATCGATCGAAGAGAAAAAAGCAGTTTTCCTATAACGAACACTATTAGCAAATGTACAGAAAATGAGGAGGGACGACAGAATGAAGGTTGGTATTATTAGTTTTGCCCATGGCCATGCCTATTCCTATACAGAGAGCCTAGTAAAAATAAAGGATGTTGAGCTGGTTGGAATTTTTGATGAGGACCAAAAGAGAGGAACAAATGCAGCTGAAGCCTATCAGACTTCATTTTTTCAAAGCTATGAAGAACTGCTGCAGCAAAAACTCGATGCGGTCGTGGTGACCTCAGAAAACGCCCATCATGCGGAGCATGCAGTAGCTGCGGCTAAATCAGGAGCTGCTGTACTTTGTGAGAAGCCTCTAGCCCATACGATTGAGGACGCAAAGAGAATAATCCAGGTTTGTAAAGAGGAAGGGGTTATGCTGCAAACAGCTTTTCCCGTACGATTTAATCAGGTTATAAAACGGACGAAGCAGCTCATCGAGCAAGGAGAAATCGGTGAAATTCTTGCGATGAAAGGAACGAACCGCGGGAAAAACCCAGGGGGCTGGTTTAACGATAAAGAGCTTTCAGGCGGAGGAGCCGTTATAGATCATACCGTTCACGTAGTAGACATTATGCGGTGGGTGACAGGCTCAGAAGTGCAGGAGGTTTTCGCTGAAGTGGATCAGCTCTTTACAGACACTCCGGTCGATGACGCCGGACTGCTGACAATGACTTTTGAAAATAACGTCTTTGCCACTCTCGACTGCAGCTGGTCCCGAAATGAAAATTTCCCGATCTGGGGGGATGTGACGATAGAATTTATTGGCACGAACGGAACCATTTCAGCTGATGCCCAGGCACAAAAGCTTGATGTCTTTCAAAGTAATGGACTTGAATATGCTTATTGGGGAGATGACATGGACGAGGCACTCGTCCAGGATTTTATTAATAGTGTGAAAAATAAAACAGATCCGTCTATTTCAGGGACGGACGGCCTGCGGGCATTAGAAGTCGCCATCTCCGCATACCAATCTGCTCAAGAAAAACAGCCGGTTTCTAATTCAAGCATTTCTACTTTCAAGTAAATAATAAATTTCGAGTCAAAAAGAAAGGAGCCAATACCATGAAAAAAGGAATTAACCAATGGTGTTATCCGTCAGGAACACCTCTTTCCAATGTACTTTCCTGGACGAAGGAAGCAGGCTTTGACGCGATTGAACTGAATGTAGGAAAAGCAGGGGACATTGGGCTGACCATGGACACTACGCCGGCAGAAGCGCAGGAAATAAAAACGCAGATCTTAAAAGCAGGTCTTACCATTGAAAGTTTATCCACTGCCCTTCTATGGGAGTATCCTCTGTCATCCAATATTGCCGAAGAACGTGAAAAGGGAAAGCATATCGTCAAAAAAATGCTTGAGCTTGCTGCAGCGATGGAGCTTGATGCCGTATTAGTCGTGCCGGGCGTAGTAACACCGGATGTTGCATATGATGCGTGTTATCAAGACAGTCTGCAGGCAATTAAAGATTTGGCTCCGTATGCCGAACAGCTTAACGTGAAAATAGCCATCGAAAATGTTTGGAACCAATTTCTTCTTTCTCCTATCGAAATGGCGGCATATATAGATGATGCAAACTCAGAATTTGTCGGGGCCTACTTTGATGTTGGAAATGTACTTCAATTTGGCTATCCAGAACAATGGATCCGTATTCTTGGACCACGTATTGTGAAAGTGCATGTCAAGGATTTCAACAAAAGTGCCGGAAACATGACGGGCTTTACAAATTTATTGGCAGGCGATGTTAATTGGAAGGCTGTAATGAGCGAGCTGAGAAATATTGATTACAGCGGTGCTCTTACTGCAGAATTAACTGCCTATAAAAGCAGCCCTTCTGCTCTAGCTCATGATACTGCAGGGCATTTGGATCTCCTGCTTTCCATGCAGAGCAGTCCGGCGGCCAGAAATTAGTATTTGATGACGAGATGTCAAACTTTTAGAGCAGCGAGGATTATATTTACTTATCAAGCGACGAAAGGGAAAGAGAAATGACCTATATTATCGGAGTAGATGCGGGCGGAACGAAAACTTCCGCCTGTCTGTTTGATCCTTACGGAAAGCTCTGCCACCAGGCATCGAGCTCTTTTGGCAATCCATTAATGGATGAACTAAAAGCGTTACAGCATGTAAAAGAGGCAATTGCGCCATGTTTTCAACTTATAAATAAAGGTGGTGATGCAGTTATCATTGTCGGTGCCGCCGGCGTGCAGAGCGGAACGTGGAAAGAAGTTTATAAGAAGCATATCAGCTCTTACTATGCTGTTCCATCGTTCGTAATGAACGATGCAGAATTAATGTATTATGCAGTTCACGAAGGAAATGATGGGGTAGTGACCATCGCTGGTACAGGCTCAGTATCCATTGGTGCCATGAAGGGAGAAATAATGATTACCGGCGGCTGGGGTCCGCTGCTTGGAGATATGGGAAGCGGGTACAGCATTGCCTTAGAAGCATGCAAGCACTTTATCTACGAATATGAACATAATCTGCCAGTTTCCAGGCTTTCTCATTCCATCCGGGAATACTGGTCTTTAGAGTCTCCACAATCCTTAAAAGAAATAATTTACCGCTCTTCTAAGGATGAAGTCGCCACCCTTTCCCAGGTAGTATCGGCGCTGGCAGAAACAGGGGACGAAAATGCCCTTTCCATTCTACGGCAGGCCGGTCAGATTCTCGCTGAGCAGACAGTGCTGCTGCATAATAAATTAGGAGCAGAAATTGGGACACTTCCTATTGCAGGAAAAGGAAGTGTGCTGGAAAAAAATAAGTTCGTGCAACAAATCTTTTCTGAAACCATTAATTCCAGTGGAAAGATTCAAAAGATTGTTTACTCAGAAGTTGAACCAGCGAAGGGCGCATATTATTACTGGCAGAAATTAAAACAAAGGGATGGGGAAATTAAAGATACTAATTTGTAAATGTGAATAAAAACGAATAGAGAATTCTGAAATTACAGTCAAATGCTATGAAAAAGGTGATGAATATCTCTGATTATATTAAAGATATTAGAAAACTCATTGGTACTAGGCCATTCATTTTAACCGGCTCCACTATTTTAGTAGTGAATGAATCTAAAAAACTGTTACTACAGCATCGTTCAGATACTGAAGAATGGGGACTGCCTGGGGGAGCTATGGAACCCGGAGAAACACTCGAACAAACGGCTGCAAGGGAACTATTTGAGGAAACAGGATTAAGAGCGAAGGAATTCAAATTTATCGATGTATTATCAGGTAAAGACTTTTATAGTAAATATCCAAATGGTGACGAGGTATACAATGTAATAAGTGTTTATCAGGCAATTAATACACACGGAGAACTCTCAATGGCTGATGGGGAAAGTATAGATTTAAAATACTTCGCTTTAAACGAGCTTCCATCACCAATGGATAAGAGAGCAGAGTTAATTATAAAGAAGTATTTATAGTAGACTTTTTGTATTAACAAGCCTTCTGTAAGAGGGCTTGTTATTTTTCATTTTTTTTGCTTATCAGAAAATTTAATAAACTTATTGATTTATTACTTAATGTTGTATATATTGTTTATAAGTCACATAATACCAAATATAAATGACTGTTTGCGCGTTTGTAAAAGCGCTCACATGATTATGGGGAGGATTTTTGTTGATTTCAAAAGAAGAAGTGCAGCATTTTGCAGAAAATGGTTATTTACATGTGCGTGCAGTGTTCAGCGAGCAGGAAGTAGAGGACATGAGAAATGGAGTTGACCGTATCGTAAACAAAGCGGCTCAATCCCGATATGACAGAAATCACGCATGGGAAGGAGATTACCTGGAGGAAAAGGAGTTAAAAAAGCTGGTGCTGAAAGGATTTCATGATGTGCACTATCAGGAGGCCGCATTCACCCGTGCAATGGTGCATCCGAATATGACATCTGTTCTTCAGCAGCTGATCGGACCGAATGTCGAGCTGCATCATTCGAAAATGCTCGTGAAGCCCCCAGAAAATGGTGCTGCTTTTCCAATGCACCAGGATCATCCCTATTTTCCTCACGAAAAGCACACGATGCTTGCGGCAAGTGTACACCTGGATGATGCAGATAAAGAAAATGGATGTCTGCATGTCGTGCCCGGCTCTCACAAAAAGGGGCCAATTCCGCATATTGGTCAGCACTACCTCGATCAAAAAGAATACTCCATTGAAGAAGGCACCCCCTGCCCAGCGAAAGCTGGAGATGTCGTATTTTTTAACTACTTAACCATTCACGGCTCCCTTCCAAATTACAGCAGCAGAACCCGCCGGAATGTACTTTATCAGTTCAGGGATCCATCCGATCTGCCTGTAAAGCAGTCACATGTGAACTGGGGACAGGGTTTAATGGTTAGTGGAGAGAAGCCGGATTACCAGGAGTATAAGCCGGAAAAGATACTGCAGACGCGATGAACGTCATTACAATTATTCTTGATACGCTTCGCCGGGGCCATGTTCTACTATGGAACCGGAGAGGCTTCTTCCTTTCTCGATGACAAAATTACCACACCTAATATAGTTAGTTTTACAGAAAAGAGTTTGCGGTTTAAAGGAGATTTGTAATTCCCTGAAGAGTATGGTGCCTCCGTAAAGTGTGGGAAGGTTAACCTTTACATTATTGTCTGGGGAAAGGAGTCAACCATCATGGTAACAACATCACCGATCATGACAAAGGTTTACGCAGTGACAGAATGGCTGATGAAGCTGGCTCTTTTAAACATATTGTGGCTCATATGCTCTCTTCCTATCATCACACTGTTTCCAAGTACAAATGCACTCTTTGCGACATTAAGAGCAAATGTGAGGGGGGAAGTAAACGGGTCTCTTTCGAAAACATTTTTCCATTTGTTTAAATGGGAATTTGGATCGAGCTACCGTATCGGCCTGTTTATGCTGTTCATAGGTTTTATTCTTTATGTTCACCTTCAGTTTGCGCTTACAGGAGATACTTCTGTATTTCTCATTTATCGATATGTGGTATATATGTTCATATTATTGTTTGTTGTGGCTTTAATGTATGTATATCCTGTGGCTGTTCACATTACGATGCCGGCCTATAAAGCAGCAGCCATGGCTTTATTCCTCGGTATAAGGCATATCTTCTGGACACTAACCGCTTTAGTGACAATGTGTATTATATTGTTTTTGTTGTACCAGTTTCAGGCGTTTGTGCTGCTTTTTTCCGGGAGCGTGATTGCTGGATTGATGACCAGTATTGCCCACTTGTTGTTCGAACGCTCAGAAAACAAACAAATAATTCAATAAATGTGTATTTATTCATTTTTTGTTGATTTATTGTTTTTTGTGGTTTATATTAATAATAATTAACAATAAACAACATAAAGTATACGGTTGAGGAGGACGATTTTTTTTTTAAGGATTTAAGTAAGCGTTTACAAAAAAGGGAGGAAATACAATGCTAAGAAGAAAAAACCCATTTTTATCTGCTCTTTTTTTACTACTTATTCTCATCATGACTGCGTGCTCCGGTGGCGGAGGTGAAGGGGAAGAAACTTCTGCTGACAATGACAGCGGAGGAAGCGATTCAAACGAAGATGTGGTGGAACTTGACTTTTGGACATTCTGGGGCTCGGAAGTGCGCCGCCCCATTGTAGAACAAATAGTGGAAGATTTTAATAGTTCTCAGGACGAGATTCAAGTAAATCATCTGTTTGTACCATTTGATGATATTTGGACAAAATCTCTTGCTCAGATTTCCGCTGGCGACCCGCCGGATGTCCTGGTAAATGATATTAGAACAACTCAGCAGCGGGCGGACAAAAACCAGGTAGAAAATCTCTCTGAATTTGTAGACAGCGATATGGAGAATCGTTTTTATCCTGATCTATGGAATACGGTTCTCCACGAAGACGAGCCATATGCTATACCCTTCAATACAGATACTCGTATATTATTCTATAACAAAGACGCTTTCAAAGAGGCTGGACTGGATCCGGATCAGCCTCCTGAAACATGGGAAGAACTTGAGGAATATGCTCAGCAGCTTGATATTCAGAATGGAGATCGTTATGAAAGAATCGGTTATTATCCGCTCTGGGGAAGCGTAGGATATGATCTCTGGCTTGGAAATGCTGATGGTGGAACAGCTTTCATTGATGAAAATGGAGAACCGGCAATCAACAGTTCCGAAAAAGTAGAAGCTCTCGAATGGGTGAAAGGCTGGCAGGACCGCTATGGTAAACGTACCATTGAAGAATTCAGTGCTAACTTTGGTGGAGAAGGCGCTAACCCTTTTATCTCTGGCCAGGTAGCAATGTATTCTGACGTAGCAACGTTCTATACGAATATCCGTGATTTCGGTGAAGGAATGAATATTGGAGTAGCGGCAATGCCTGAAAAGGAAGAAGGGAATGGACACTGGAGTGTCGGTGGTGGATTTGTATTAGAAGTTCCTCACGGAGCAGAGAATCCGGAAGCATCCTATGAATTTATTAAATTTGCCACAGACCACGAAACTCAAAAGTACTGGGCAACAGAAAACTTTGATAATGTAGCAAACATCGAAGCCTCCGAGGCAGCGGTGGAAGAACTCGAAGGCGGAGAGAAGGAAACCTATCAGACTTCTGTAGAAGCGCTTGAAGAAACAATGTTCTTCACCGCTCCGTTCGAGCTCCCAGATTATGAAGATTATATTATTCCAAATATCGACGAAGCAATGCTCGATAATATGACGCCTCAGGAAGCGCTGGACCAGAGTCAAGAAGAAGTAGAGCAGCGTTTAAATGAATAAGAGGAGAAATCGAAGTGGTTTCTGGATAGGAAACCACTTCCTCCTTATTCATCTGACAGTAAGAAGAGGGGGGCGGAAGAATGGAAATTAAAATGAAGCGGGGGAAAATAACGTCCCTTCAGAAAAAGGAAGAGCGGCAGGGGTATATGTTTATCTTCCCCTGGGTCTTTGGTTTTATCGCTTTTCTGGGCGGACCGATGCTGTTTTCTTTGTATGCAAGCTTTACTGATTATGATGTAACGTCAAGAATGAATTTCGTCGGCATCTCCAACTATACAGAACTAATATTTAATGACAAATTCTTTTGGATCTCAATGTACAATACCCTATATTACGTCATATGGACTGTGCCGTTGACCACCATCGGTGCTATTCTGCTTGGTGTTCTTCTGAATCAGGGGGCACCTGGCATGAGAGTATTCCGCACATTGTACTATCTGCCGGCGGTTTTATCCGGTGTCGCCGTCTACCTGCTGTGGATGCAGCTTTTAAGTCCCTCCACCGGTCTTATTAACGTAGTGCTTTCCTGGTTCGGTATTCAGGGTCCTTCCTGGCTGTTTGATCCGGCCTGGACCAAGCCTGCGTTGATTATGATGAAGATCTGGGCAGTCGGAGCATCCATGCTTTTGTATTTAGCAGTACTTCAAAATGTCCCCAAACAGTTGTATGAAGCGGCAGAAATCGATGGCGCCAACGCATGGCACAAGTTCCGCAATGTAACGCTTCCAATGATTACACCTGTTATTTTCTTCGATGTAGTCACTTCTACTATTGGAGGCTTTCAAGTATTTCAGGAAGCGCTGGTGATGTCGCCG
Source organism: Alteribacillus sp. HJP-4 (assembly GCF_042139015.1). NCBI lineage: Bacteria > Bacillati > Bacillota > Bacilli > Caryophanales > Bacillaceae > Alteribacillus > Alteribacillus sp. HJP-4. The sequence goes on from NZ_JBHIKY010000021.1 coordinate 26,034, forward strand.
GAAGGTAACGGCGGCCCTGCTAATTCCCTGCTTTTTTACAATTTCTATATGTATAGGCAGGCATTCGAACAGTTTAACATGGGATACGCTACAGCGATGGCATGGATCTTGTTTTTAATTATCCTGGTTATCACCTTAATTAACATTAAGTTCGGGAAGAAATGGGTGTATTACGAAGGAGGGGATAAATAATGAAAGCATTAGACGATCAGAAGACAGCTTACACAAAAACTAGAGCAATGAGCCGGTCCTCTCTTTCCAATCAAAGAGTGAAAAAAAGAATGAAACGAATTATTGTATTCGCCATTCTTACACTTGGAAGCTTAACAATGCTTTCGCCGCTTTGGTGGATGCTTTCTACATCGTTGAAGTCTATGCAGGAAATTATGGTGTACCCGCCGACATTTATTCCGGAAACGTTTCATTGGGAAAATTTTGCGAATGCCTGGACAGCAGCTCCTTTTACAAAGTTTTTGTTAAATACATTGTTTATTACCGGCATAACCGTTATAGCTAATGTTCTCTCTAATGCATTTGTGGCATATGGGTTTGCGAAGATAGAATTCCGCGGAAAGAAAATTTTGTTTGCCATTCTACTGGCAACGATGATGATACCGGGATTTGTCATGCTGATACCGCAGTATATTCTATTTGCAAAGTTAGGCTGGGTCAATACATATCTGCCCTTGACCATCCCTCACATTTTCGGTAGTGCATTCTTTATTTTTTTACTACGCCAGTTTTTCATGACAATACCGAATGAATTGGTTGAAGCAGCGAAAATTGATGGCGCAAGTCATTTCTATATTTGGTCCAGGCTGATGATTCCGATGATAAAGCCGGCCCTGGCGACAGTTGCCATTTTTGCTTTTAATGGGGCATGGAACGACTTAATTGGACCGCTTTTATATTTAAGCGATGAATCGATGTACACGTTACAGCTTGGCCTGGCGACATTCCAAAGCACTTTACAGACACAATGGCATTATTTGATGGCTGCCTCTATTCTAGTCATGCTTCCGGTGCTTATACTGTTCTTCCTGTTCCAGAAATATTTTATCGAAGGAATGAATTTAACTGGTGGAACGAAAGGATAACAAATTTGCTGGCTGTGATTGAAACAAAACAGAATCCTATATCTTTATCTTCTACAATTTTTGGTGTCGTTAAAAACAAGAATGAAAAAGACGTAATAGAAAATTTTTTCAACAGGATAGGTGGGAATAACAGTGGACGTTAAGTTAAAACGAGAGAACCTATATACGTTAAAAAGAATGCTCGAAACAGCAGAAAAACATACTTGCGCCGTGGGTTCATTCGCCCCGCGCTATACAGAAATGATCCGTCCTGTATTACTGGCAGGAGAGAAGGCAAAATCGCCGCTGATTGTGCAAATTTCTCAAAATGAGCTGATCCGCTACGATATTACATGTGATGAATTTGCAAATGAATTTTATAAAGTGCTTGTAGAAGAGAATATCACGGTACCAGTCGTACTGCATCTCGATCACACATATGATTTCGAGGTGATAGAAGCTGCTGTGAAAGCAGGATTTACGTCAGTTATGATTGATGCCTCTGAAAAAGATATTGACGAAAATATTGTTATTACAAAAAAAGTAGTCGAGTATGCTCGCGCAAGGGGGGTTTCAGTTGAAGCAGAGCTTGGCAGGATCGGTACTACTGATTTTATTGAAACAGACAGCGATGAAGAATTGTTCACTGATCCGGAAGAAGCTAAAAGATTTGTAAAAGAAACCAATGTTGATGCTCTGGCGGTTTCCGTTGGTACAGCTCACGGTGTCTATAATGTAAAAAAACCTACAATAGATTTTAAACGTCTGCAGGAAATTCGCAGTCTCACTCCAGTGCACCTTGTGCTTCATGGTGGATCCGGAGTGCCGGATCATATGATTCAGGAATCGGTTCATCTTCCTAACGGCGGTGTAAGTAAAGTAAATATTGCTACAGACCTGGAAATTTCTCTTCTAGACGCTCTCAGCCGTGAGGAACGAATGAAAAATGCAGAGTGTTCGGACCTTCCAGCGGTTAAGCTGGCAGCAGGACAAAAGGCGGTCGAACAGACCGTTGTGGAAAAAATCTATCGTTTTTTAAAAACCAACGGCCTGGCAGAAACTTTTTAGGGGGGATACAATGACAAATTCTCCTTTTGACGTCCGGGGAGTCATTGAAGGATTTTATGGAGTGTATTACACCTTTGAAGAGAGAAATGACCTGCTTTCGTTTTTGGGACGAAACAATTACAACCTCTATATATACGGCCCGAAAAATGATAGACAGCATCGGGCGAAGTGGCGTGAGCCTTATCCTGAATACATCATGAGTAAATTCTTAAAAAATGTAAATACCGCTCGGGATTATGGTGTAGAATTCTGCTATTCACTAGGCCCTGGTGTTTCTATGGTGTATTCTTCCAGCGAAGAAATGCAGCATATAAAAGAAAAATTTATTTCCTTTTTTCGAATAGGTGTCCGCTCCTTCAGTTTACTGCTTGATGACATACCTTTTGAGCTGCAGCATAAAGCGGATATTGATCTCTATCAGTCAAGTGCTGAGGCTCACGCTGCTGTATGCAACAATATATACGATTGGCTGAAAGGAATGGACTCTTCCTGTTCACTCAGCATGTGTCCCACTGATTACGCCGGTCCGACACGTGGTAATGAATACCTGCCAATATTAAAACAGCAGCTTCACCCGGAAATCGATATGTTTTTTACAGGACCGGACATTTGCTCAAAAACCATTTCTACAACCACAGTTCAAGCTTTTCGGGAGCGTACAGGCCAGAATCCTGTGATATGGGATAATTATCCAGTTAACGATCTGGCTATGAGTCCTGAGCTTCACATAGGACCGATAAGAGGACGGGATGATGACTTATATAAAGAAGCGAAAGGCTTTCTCGTAAATCCAATGAATCAGCCTGAAGCAAGTAAGATTCCGCTGTTAACGTTTGCCGACTATTTTAATGATCCACATCATTACCAGCCTGAAAGCTCGTGGAATCATGCATTAAAAGAAATTGCAGGAAAAGAGTTTTATCCACATGTTAAGCAGCTTGCTGAAAATTCTCTTCATTCCTGTTTAGGAACTACGGAAGCGGAAAAGCTTGAGTGTCTAACGAAGGAAGCAGTAATAACGATCGAAAAAGAAGGGATTCATAATCAGGCTGTGGAAGCACTGGAAGAATATTTGGATCAGGTGGATCACTCCTGTTTCATCATTAAAAACTGGATGGACAATACAGCTCTTCGGAATGATCTGCTTCCCTGGATAGAAGTAATGGAGCATTGGTACTGGATGACGAAGAGGGCAATTATTTGGCTCAGATCGTTAGAAGAAGACGGCAGCAACGACTCGAAGGCACTCAGCTTAATGGAGGAATCTCTTCAGAAAGCGCTCGCCCACCCGAAAAAAATAGGTGGAAGCGTGCTGATAAAGCTGGCAGAACTGGTCCAGCAGAAACAAAAACAGACAATCAATCGTGCTCAAGATTCACGAAGCTCTAGTGAATCCAGCGAAAAGTAGAAGAGCAGGAGTTTAGAGAAGGGTTCCATGGACTGCCTGAACAACCGATGGGATAGGCGGCCAGTTCTGGTCGGCTGAATCTATATTTGGATGTGAATGCAGCTCTGTAAATATAGAGAGGAGAGAAATCTAACGTGGAAGAAAAAGTGCTACATATGATTGGGAATGCCCACCTTGATCCTGTTTGGTTATGGCAGTGGCAGGAAGGTTTTCAAGAAACAAAAGCAACGTTTCGTTCCGCCTTGGACAGAATGAACGAATACAATGATTTTGTATTTACATCCAGTTCTGCTGCTTCTTACGAATGGATTGAAAACAACGATTCAGGGATGTTTGAAGAAATTAAAGCACGTATTAAAGAAGGCCGCTGGCAGATTGTAGGAGGCTGGTGGATTCAGCCCGACTGTAATATTCCAAGCGGAGAGTCCTTTGCGCGGCAGGCACTGTACGGCCAGCGTTATTTTAAAGAAAAGTTTGGTGTGACAGCCACAGTCGGTTATAACGTAGACAGCTTCGGACATCACGGCATGATGCCGCAGATTCTGCAGCAGAGCGGTATGGACAGCTATGTATTTATGAGACCTATGCCACAGGAAAAAGGGCTTCCTGGCAGAGTGTTCTGGTGGGAATCAGATGACGGTTCGCGAGTGATGACCTTTCAAATTCCGTTTGAATACTGCACGTGGGGCAGAGAGTTGAATAATCATATTAAACGGTCTGCCGATGAAATAAAGAACCCTGTCAATGAAATTATGTGCTTTTATGGGGTAGGAAACCACGGAGGAGGACCGACAAAGGAAAATATTGAAAGTATACAGCGTCTGGACGGGGCGGAGGGTTTTCCAAAGCTGAAATTCAGCACACCGAATGAATACTTCCAGACGATACGTGAAAAGAATGTCCAGCTTCCGGTATTTCATGATGACTTACAGCACCACGCCAGCGGATGCTATTCAGTACACTCCGGTATAAAACGCTGGAACAGGGAAGCGGAGAATCTATTAATCGCTGCAGAAAAGTTTTCTTCCATTGCGTTCTGGTATAGGAATCAGCCATATCCACAGCAGTTGGGAAGGGCGTGGAAGAACGTGCTGTTCAATCAGTTTCACGATATTCTTGCAGGGACTAGTATTGAAGCAGCGTATGATGATGCCCGTGATACCCATGGGGAAGCTATGTCCATCGGCGCCAACGCTCTGAATAACGCTGTACAGTCATTGTCGTGGAATATTGATATCGAAGAAGAAGAGGGCATGAAGCCACTCGTTGTATTCAATCCACATTCGTGGGATACGAAGGTCAATGTAGAGATAGAAAACACCGCCTGGAAAGACGGACAGATTCTTATTGATGAAAAAGGAAAAGAAACACCACACCAAATTGTGCAGTCACAGGCCACAGCAAAGGGACGCAGCAGGCTCAGCTTCATTGCTCATCTCCCATCATTAGGCTACCGAGTGTACAAAATTGTCAACAGACGTTCCGAATTACATGAAAAACCTATGCATGCGGGCAGCACACGTATGGAAAATGACCGCTTCCGTGTAGAGTTTGACCCGGAGACAGGCTATATGACAAGCCTGTTTGACAAGCATAAAAAGTTTGAAGTACTGAAAAATGACTCCGGAATTCCCATTGTGATGGAAGATAAGAGTGATACGTGGTCCCACAATGTACTCCAGTATAAAAATATAGCAGGGCACTTCCGCGCAATCAGAGTGCAAAAAGTAGAGCATGGACCGGTTAAAACCGTAATGCGCATTGTCAGCACATATGGCACCTCCAGAATGATTCAGGATTTTACAATGTATAAGGAATTAGACCATATAGATGTGCATACAACGGTGGATTGGCATGAAAAGCACAAAGTATTAAAGCTGAAATATGACATAAATACTATTTTTCGAAAAGCCACCTATGAAATTCCATACGGTCATATTGTTAGAGAAGAAAATGGAGAAGAAGAGCCTGCGCAGAACTGGATCGATTCTACAGGAATTATAAAGGATACGTCTGAAGTATACGGTCTAAGCATATTAAACGACGGAAAATACAGCTTTGACATTCAAACAACTGAAATGAGCATTACTGCTCTGCGGAGCCCAATTTACGCTCATCACGATCCGCTCATTCCAGATGAAGAGGGAGATTATTCCTACATCGACCAGGGCATTCAGCGCTTCACTTATACTCTCCTCCCTCATGAAGGAGGATTTGAAGAAGCCGGGACAGTAAAAAGAGCATGGGAGTTGAATCAGAGACCGATAGCATTATTTGAAACATATCATAACGGGACTCTCCCCCAAAAAAAATCATTTTTACAAATAGACAACGACAAAGTTATTATCAGTGCCTGGAAAATATCTGAAGACAATGAGGATATGATTATTCGCTGCCACGAAACTGCCGGTGAGACGGCAAAAGCGCAAATCGAACTGCCCGACTGGAATCGGAAGATAAACTGTTTTTTTCGGCCGAACGAAATAAAATCTTTCCGAATTCCAAAAGATTCTGACCAGTCGGTCGTTGAAACCAACATGCTGGAGTGGGAATAGATGTAATTCTATCAATTGGGAATAATGGATAATCAAAGTTGCTTTCAGTATATTGAACGAGAGACTTTCTTGATTCGAAAAAAGAAACGAAGGAGTTGATATATACATGATTTTGATAGAACGCCAGAAACGTATTAAAGATATCCTGATGCAGCAGCGAAGTGTCCGGGTCCAGGCGCTGGCCAAAGAATTTAATGTGTCAGAAGAGACAATCCGGCGTGACTTGAACCAGCTTGAAAAAGATGGTCTGGTTAAAAAAAATTACGGAGGAGCGGTGCTTTTAAAGGATGTACAGTCAGCGATGAATGCTATTGTACCAGTAGATAAACGAAAGCTTGAGCATTATCAGGAAAAGGATGCGATCGGCAGGCGGGCAAAAGAACTAGTCAAAGAAAATGAGATAGTTTTTTTAGATGCTGGCTCCACCACCTGGTGTGTCGCGAGACACCTTAATCAGCTCGAAGTATTCACTGCCATTACAAATGGGCTGAACATTGCAGATGAGTTTGGTCATAACGAGTCTATTTCCCTTTTTTTGATCGGGGGAGGGCTTGACCGTAAAACGATGAGCTTTGTGCCATCGCGTCCTGAACAAGACCTGCGTCCGTACAATGCTGATATCGCATTTATAGGTACCACGGGAATCTCTATGAAAAAAAGCTTCGCAAGTCACAATATGTACGAAGCCGAAGTGAAAAGAGCTATGATTGAATCTGCGAAAAAAACCGTTATTGTCGCAGACCATAGTAAGCTGATAAAGCAGGGACTGATTTCTTTTTGTGATTTTGAAGATATAGATATATTGATTACCAGTGATCTGGCAGATGAAGACATCATCGAAGATATTCGCAGTCATGGCGTAGAAGTTATCGTAACTGCTGTAAAAGAAACAGTGGCCGATACAGTCTGAGCGAAAAAACAGACGGAAAAAGCTCCTTAACTCGTTTACGGGGCTTTCTTTTTTGAAAGTTTTGTCCTGTTGTAAATTTATTAGAACGAAAGGAGAGAAGAAAATGAAGAATACGATAGCGATTATTCACACTACTCCGGTTACTATAGAGCCGCTGACACAGCTCGCCAAAGAAGTGGTGCTGGACTGCGAGATAATTAATATAATGGATGACTCCATACTCTCACAAATAAAGGCAAACGACGGCAGAGTGAAGGATGTGACAGAACGATTAATTCAGTATGCTGTGCAGGCGGAGCGTGCAGGGGCTGATATTGTGCTAAATGCCTGCTCTTCTGTTGGAAGCGTTGTTCAACATATACGTAAATACGTATCGGTACCGGTCGTTCGTATTGATGAAGCGATGGCAGAAGAAGCAGTGAAGCGAGGAACAAATATTGGAGTAGCAGCGACGTTGTCAACGACACTTACTCCAACATTAGAACTGCTTAAAGAGAAAGCCGGACCAGAAAACAAAACCTTTACTTCTGAATTAGCCTCCAAAGCGTACGATTATTTAATGGAGGGGGATAAAGAGAAGCATGATGCCGAACTGACAGCTCTTCTCGGGAGGATGGCAGAGGAGCTGGATGTGGTCGTACTGGCCCAGGCTTCGATGGCCCGTGTTGTAAAAGAACTGCCTGACCGGACTCAAAAGCAGTTTCTTTCAAGTCCGGAAGCTGGCATGAAGCGTGTCAAAGCCGAACTGGAAAGAGTGAATGCGTAAATGGCCGTTGTAAGCATCGACATAGGAACAACCCACTGTAAAGCAGCGAAATATTTGACAGATGGTAAAGAGATTGCGGTAGCTGTAGTGAGAAATGACACCAGGTATGACGAAAGAGGGAACCAGTTCTACGATGCTGAACAACTCTTTGATAGAGTACTTTGTGCTGTAAAGAGTGTAGTAGAGCAGCAGCCGGAGAATATAGACGCTGTAGGTATTACAAGCATGGCAGAAACGGGCCTTCTTATCGATCGGAAAACAGGAGAGATAAAGTCACATATGATTCCGTGGTTCGATACACGTGCGGAATCATTTGTGGATAGAGTTAAGCAGACGATAGATGTATATGCGCATTTTGTAAAAACTGGTCTGCATCCGAGCTATAAATACGGATTAATGAAGCTGCTTTATTTACAAGAAACGTCACCTCAACTTCTGGAGAACGCGGTCTGGCTGTCTGCGGCAGACTATATCTGCTGGAAGCTGACGGGGGAGTTTGTAACCGATCATTCCCTTGCTGCAAGGACGTACGTATACCGGGTAGACACAAAGCAATGGGATACAGACGCCATGAAGCTTTTCGGTCTCTCTGAGGAACTCTTTCCTATGGTGTACGACAGCGGGACCAAAGCGGGGGAGGTCCATAAAGAAGCGTCCGTACAAAGTGGATTGAGCGAGGGCGTGCCGGTGGCAGTGTGCGGACATGATCATGTGTGTGCGACGGTTGGAGCGAATGCAAATACGTACAGAAAAGTGCTTGATTCTATTGGAACAGCGGAAAGCCTGGTTGGAACGATACCGCGGTTTGCCTTAGGAAAAAGTGAATATGAGTCCGGCTTTCACTTTGGCCCCCATGTGCTATCCGGGACTTTTTTCTGGATGGGCGGGGTGCCGGCCTCCGGGGGATCGGTGGAATGGTTCCGCACACAATGGACAGAGGAAAAAGCTATATCATATGAGACGTTAAATGAGTGGCTGAATGAAGTTCCTGCAGAGCCTACAGGCATTATCTATGTGCCGCATCTTTCAGGTAGAGGAGCACCGTTTCCGTCGGCAAATGCAAGCGCTGCTTTTATAGGGCTGAAAAAAAAGCACAAGAAACAGGATATATGGAAAGCGCTCCTTGAAGGAACCGCATACGAGCTTGCTGTTATGAAGCAGGCAGCAGAACATTTGCTGAACACAACGATTATAGAAATGCAATCGGTGGGCGGAGGGACAAAAAATGCCGGCTGGATGCAGATAAAGGCAGATGTCACAGGGTGTTTTCTTTCAATACCGGAAACGAAAGAAGCTGCGCTGTTTGGTGCAGCACTGACTGCAGGAATAGGAAACGGAATATATGCAGGTGCAGAAGAAATCAGCTATCTTCCGGTACATAAAAATCAGCGGGTCATCGAGCCGGAACCAAAAAACCATCACCGGTACACTGAGCTTCTCCAAAGAAGGTACATTCCAGCTGCGGAAATCATCCGCTCTATTGAGCAGACAGGAAGAGAGACATGAACGCTTCATCTCAAAGGTTCCAGATTTCCATTCGATGTGCAGAACAGGAAACCATTTGCGTAAGAAGAAAGGAGTAAGCGATGAAGCTAAACACTCTAATAGAGAAATATCCTGATCTTTCCTTTTGTGAAGAGGAAATTAAAGAAAGCTTTCGGATTATGAAAAAGAGTATAGCTGCAGGGGGAAAGCTTCTTTTCTGTGGAAATGGGGGAAGTGCTTCAGACTGTGAACATATTGTCGGAGAATTGATGAAAGGGTTTACAAAAAAGCGACCTGTTCCTCCAGATTTTGCCGATAAACTTTCTATGGAATGCGGTGAATATGGAGAGCAGCTTGCAGCTAAATTACAGGAAGCACTGCCAGCCATATCACTGGTCAGTCACACTTCCCTGATTACTGCCATAGCCAATGATACGTCTGGAGATATGATTTTTGCCCAGCAGATTTATGGACTGGGCCGGCCGGAGGATGTGGTAGTCGGATTATCTACATCCGGCAATTCCGCCAATATCATTTACGCACTACATACCGCGAAGACAGCCGACATGAAAACAATCGGCTTCACCGGGGAGGCGGGTGGCCGTATGAAAGAGCTCTGTGATGTTACGATCCGGGTCCCGTGGACAGACACTCTTGATGTGCAGGAGCGTCATCTGCCGATCTATCATGCGCTCTGCCTGCAGCTGGAAAAGGAGTTTTTTTCCGTATGACAGTAATGGGCGGCTTTGATATAGGAGGTACGAAATGTGCGGTGTCGCTGTCAGTGAGACGAAAGGACAACGTGTTTCTGCTCGAAAAGATTGCATTTCCAACAGCCGGTGGACCGGAGCAGACAATGGAAAGCTTATGCCGAAAGCTGGAAACACTCATGGAAAAGCATCAGGTGACACCAGCATCAATAGGTGTGAGCTGTGGGGGGCCGTTAAACAGTAAAGAAGGAGTGATTCTTTCTCCACCGAATCTGCCGGGTTGGGATCAAGTGCCGATCACAGCCTTCCTGAAAAAACGGTACGGTGTGCCAGTGCTGCTCCAGAATGACGCCAACGCCGGAGCGCTCGCGGAATGGTACTGGGGGGCCGGACGAGGTTCTCAGCATATTATTTTTCTTACCTTCGGCACGGGGATGGGCGCAGGTTTGATTCTGAACGGCAGACTGTATTCGGGCACCAATGATCTAGGAGGAGAAGTAGGACATATGCGGCTCGCAGAGGATGGACCGGTCGGCTTTGGAAAAGCCGGCTCGTTTGAAGGATTCTGCAGCGGGGGAGGCATTGCCGGACTTGCCCGTAAGATGGCACTAGAAGCTCTGGAAAAAGGAGAAAAAGTGGGATTTTGTCGCAGTAGGGAGGACGCCGCATACATTACGGCGAAATCCACGGGAGAAGCAGCAGAGGCGGGAGATCCGCTTGCCTTAAAAGTATACGAAACGGTAGGGATCTACCTTGGCCGGGGACTCTCAATATTAATCGATATACTGAATCCCGAAAAAATAATTATCGGAAGTATATATGGAAGGCAGCAGACGATTCTCGAGCCCATTGTTCAAAAAGAGCTGGCGAAAGAGTCACTGCCTTTGGCCAGATCCGTGTGTGAAATTGTACCTGCCGGTTTGGGTGAAAAAATTGGAGATTATGCAAGCGCCGCTGTTGCAATGCTTGCATTAGAAGAAGGAATGGTTTCTTGAAACAACAGGAAATTCAAAGAGGGGTAATCGGATACGAATATATGGGCTGAGTACATATTCAGGCCTAGCCGCGTACATGCTGCTTAGTAACTGCTGGAATTGGACATGGTTTTCACAGGGCTTCCGGGCAGACAGTATGAAGTAAGGTCCGGACAGAAAAGCTGGAAGTCTTCCCAACTGGACACCAAATGGAAAGGGAGGGAAACGCATGATCACTTCGATTAAAGATTACGTCGATCATCTTCGCATTATAGATGGACACGAACATATTATCCCGGCACATGACCGCCGTAAAAAAAAGGGGGATTTTTTCAGCCTGCTTCATTATTTACGCTCTGACTTATTGACAGCAGGTATGCCCTCCACATTTTTCTCGAGGGTAATGGATATGGAAGAGAAAGTTGATCAGTTTCTGACATATTGGGAACGAACGCATAACACAGCCTATGCTGTCACACTGAAAGAAGCGATGAGAGATTTGTACGGTATGAGAGACTGGACAAAAGACTCTCTTATGAATGTGAATGAACAAGTAAAACAGGCCTCGTCTGACCCTGAATGGTACAGTAAGGTTCTTAAAGAGAAAGCAAAGATAGATATGGTATTTACATTGATCTTTACAACGAAGGTGGATCGAAAACTGTTTCGTCCCGTCATGTTTATGGATGAGACATACCGGCTGTTAAGACGGACAGATGTGGAAAGAACAGCTTATAAAGCAGGCAGGGATGTATATACATTAAGTGACTACCTTCAGGCGGTAGATGAAATGATGGAAACATACGTACGTGAAGGTATGGTTGCAACAAAGCTAGGACATGCCTACTGGCGGACACTTCAGATTGACTCCCCTGCGTTTTCAGAAGCGGAACAAACATTCAACTGCATTATGTCCTCCCATATTGGAGAACCAGTCAGCCAGAGGGAATCAAAGCCTCTGCAGGATTTTTTGATTCACCATATTATCCGGCGTTCGAAAGAGGCCGGGGTGCCAATACAAATTCACACCGGTCATCAGGAACCAAGCGTGTCCAATAACGGGAACGATGTACGTAACTCCAGGGTGACGGACTTAATTCCCCTGCTTCTGTCTTATCCTGAGGCGTCTTTTGTCCTGCTTCACGGTGGCTTTCCTTACTGGAATGAATATTTATCAATTGTTAAAAACTTTCCCAATACTTATGCCGATATGACATGGACTTACATCATTTCGCCAACAATGGCAGCCGCTCTGCTGCGGCAGATGATAGAAATGGTGCCTCAGGCGAAAATTTTTGCTTTCGGTGGAGATTATGATCACGTCGAAGGGGCCTATGCCCATTCAAAACTGGCAAGACGCGTCATTAGTCAAGTGATGTCAGAGCAGGTTAGTTCAGGGAGCATGCTGGAAGAGGAAGCATATGCATGTGCAGAGCGAATTTTGAGAAAAAATTTAGAAGAATTGTACAAGTGGTAACAGGAGGCGAGAAACATTATGATAGACGAACAAACCAGATTCTGTGCGGAGCAGTATATTCGAGAGCATGTATCGGCAGCTGTCTGTGATGAGGCAGGTAACTGGACCCTCCTTTCCCGATCAGTCGAAGAAGAGCTTTTATTTGATCATGACACTGTCCGTGTGTCTGTAGAATTGGAAGAAAAGAAAAATATTTCTTTCGTTTCTGTAAAAGCAGCGTGGAAAAATAAGCGTTCGTTCGCCCGGCATCGCTCTTTTTTTCCGGAAAAAGGTCTCGTACTCCAATTAAGAGGCATGGATGTACCAGAACAGCTGTTAGCACATTATCGACATAAGGACTGGTGGACAAGGCCGTATTTTGAAACGAACTGGGAAAGAATACCTAAACGAACGCAATCGTTACTATATAAAGAAGAAAATGAATTTATCGGATTTCTCCCTTTTTGTGATGAAACATACACATCCGATTTGCAGGGTGCCGACGGAGGCATTGATATTTGTCTGTCCTCCTATGAAGGAGGACGGGATGAATGTTTTGCGGTTTCCTTTGCTTTCGGTTCGGGTTCAGATCCTTTTCAGCTGATGGAACAGCTGGCAGAGGCAGTCACCGAAAGGAAGGGGACCGGAAATATCCGCGGGAATAAAGAGTATCCAGAACTACTGGAGTACCTTGGATGGTGCAGCTGGGATGCCTTTTATCAGGACGTTCATGCAGAGGGAATTTTGAAGAAAGCCTCAGAATGGAAAGAAAAACAACTTCCGGTAAAATGGGTAATGATTGATGATGGATGGTCTCAGCTGCGTGATGGACAGCTAAACGGGTTCCATGCCGATACAGAGAAGTTTCCCGAGGGATTGAAAGGAATCACGAGCATTCTGAAAAGTCAGTATGGCGTCCAAGACGTAGGTGTGTGGCATACGCTTGCCGGCTACTGGGGAGGGGTCCATCCGGAAGGAGAGGCTTACCGCCAGGCTGCATCTTACTTAAAAGAAACAGCTCATCATAAGTACATTCCTCACCCGGATGCCGGGCGGGGGTTTGGGTTTTGGAATATGTGGCATGACCAACTGCGCCGGCAGGGGATTGATTTTATTAAAGTGGACGGGCAGAGTGCCATTGCTAACTTTCTTATGCATCAGGAAGCGATCGGTAAGGCTGCATTTGGCACTCACCATGCTTTGGAAGCTTCCGCTGGAATTTACTTTAATCAGACCGTCATTAATTGTATGGGGATGGCTGGGGAAAATATCTGGAACCGCCCACAGTCATCGGTAGCGAGAAGCAGTGATGATTTTGTGCCGGAGGATGAGATGGGATTTGCAGAGCATGCGCTCCAAAACGTTTACAACTCGTTCTATCACGGAGAATTGTACTGGGGAGACTGGGATATGTTCTGGTCTAAGCATAAAGACGCCTGGCGCCATGCGCTGCTTAGGGCTGTAAGTGGTGGTCCCATATATACAAGTGATGCAGTAGGAGAAACAGATGCACATGTTCTCTCTCCTCTCCATCTGAAAAATGGACGTATACTCCGCTGTGATCTGCCGGGGAGGCCGACTAGAGATGTGCTGATGCACGATCCTTTAGAAGAAGAGTCTATATGGAAGGTATGGAATAGATGCGGATCGGCCGGGGTTGTTGCCGCTTTTCATATACACCCGGACGCTGAATCAGTTAAAGGCGCAACAGGACCGCAGGATATAGTGTGGGAGAGGGAGCAGCGGCAATTTATCGTCTACAGCTGGGACGAAAAAAAAGCTCAACAGTGTTCCCCCGGGGAAAAGCTGCAAGTATCCCTGGCACAGAAAGAGCAGAAGCTGTTTTTATATTATCCTAAATTACATGAGATAACTCCTATTGGGCTCGAAGATAAATATATGGCACCTGTAACCTTTTCTATCCTGCAGGAACTTCCGAACAGAGTGATCGTAGAGGTCAGGGAAGCAGGCAGCTTTCTATTTGCGGCAGACAGAGATCCGGCCGAAATTCAGCTGAATGGCACCCCTATATCCTGGAGTGCTGGAAATGGAACTTATAACGTAAAGATTGAACCTCAGGATGAGGCCCTTATACTGGAGATAAAACTTTAGAAATGGATGTGCAGACATATGGATACGAAAAAACTACGGGTAGGAATCATTGGGGCTGGAGGAATTGCAGTAAATGCCCATCTGCCAAATTATGAAAAGTGCCTGGAAAAAATACAACTTACTGCTATTGCCGATGTAGCAAAGGAAAAAGCAATAGCAGCAGCAGAGATGTTTCACATTGACAGTGCTTACGATAATTATGAAGAAATGCTGAAAAATGAAGAACTGGATGCTGTCAGCATATGCACACCTAATAAATTCCATGCCCCGGCAGCGATTGCTGCTCTGGAGGCAGGATGTCATGTATTGTGTGAAAAGCCGCCGGCCATAACGGTGGATGAAGCAGAGGCAATGACAGCAGCGGCGGAAAAAGCAGGTAGAATTTTAACTTATGGCTTTCATTTCCGTCACACCCAGCAGGTCGCTGCCCTGAAAAGATATATTGATGCTGATGAGCTCGGCGATATTTACGCAGCTCAGGTAACAGCAGTCCGCCGCCGCGGTATACCGGGATGGGGAGTGTTTACGAATAAAGAACTGCAGGGCGGCGGACCGCTTATAGATATCGGTGTGCATATGCTCGACTCTGCCCTATACTTAATGGGTTACCCAAAACCGGAAACGGTTCTGGCAGCCTCTTATCAAAAGCTCGGAAATAAAAAAGGGGTCGGCGTCATGGGTGATTGGGATTGGGAAAATTTCTCGATAGAGGATATGGCACGTGGAATGATTTTATTTGAAAATGGAGCCTCTTTAACAATAGAAACAGCCTTTGCTGCAAATGTAGAGAAATTGGACGTGATGGATGTATCCCTGATGGGTGAAAAAGGCGGAGCGGATTTATTTCCACTGCAAATTTATCAAGAAAAACATGGTACACTTGTTAATACAACACCAGCTTATCTACCGAAAACAAACGAACATGAACTAGAGATCACACGTTTTGTAGATGCGTGTCTTACAGGGTCCATTCCGCTTAGTACTCCAGAACAAGGGCTCTATCTCCAACAGATTATCCACGCGATCTACACATCTGCAGAGCGCGGAGAAGCTGTTAAAATCAGCGAACTTTAAGAATATAAACTGGGAAAGTCCGGAAAAGAGCAAGCTTTTACTCCGTCAATCAGCCAATTTAAATTTGGTGAAGGTTAGAGCTCGGGCACTTATCTGTTATCAGGTAAGTGTTCTTTTCTGCTAAAAAACTCTTAGATTAAAATACTAAAGTCCATTGTCGAAAGCAGGATCATCCGGTGGTACAATCGTTGTTGAAAGGACACCGGCAGAAGTACCTGAAAATATTTACTCGTATACGAGACGAAATCTATAAATTAATAGTATAATGAAAAAAATAAAATTTGCAGGTAAAAGATGGGAGGAAAAGATGGAGAAAATAAATAATGAGACGGTTGTTTCCATTTCTATGATTAAGCTTCAGGCTAGTTTATTTATCAGCACCGTTATTATGATGTTCGGAGTTCTATTTTTGCATTCATTTATGTATGGGGAATCCACGATTACTTTCACTTTTTCCGGTCTTCTACTATTTTTATTAGCAATGGTGATACTGGTTTGTGTTCATGAAGCTATCCATCTGCTAGGTTTTCGCTATATAGGCGGTGTGCCCTGGAAGGAGCTTGACTGGGGGGTAAATTTGAAATTAGGCGCAGCCTATGCCCATTCGAAAAAAATCATCACTGTGGCTCAGATGAAAAAAGTACTGCTGCTGCCACTGCTTCCCACCGGATTATTGCCGCTAGCTGTCGGTCTTGCCTTCAATCTTCCCGTTATTTCCATTTTAGGAGTACTTTTAACAGCGGGATGTGCTGGAGATCTGGTGTTGTATAGAAAAATGCATTCCTTTTCAAATAAAGCCTTCGTGCTGGATCATCCGACCAAGCCGCAATTTACGGTTTACGAATAATCGATTTCTACCAGTATTTTTTAGTAGGGTTATTGATATAAACAAATATGAATATTCTCGTTATGATCGATGGTCGCTAGCAGAATATCCTGGAGAGGCACATTCTTTATATTCGCCTGGTCATACAGCCATGCCAAATCCCGTCCAAGCAGCTCAAGCTCCCGCTGATTAATTTTTCCCTCTCTGATAATAACGCGCGGCATATCAAACGGTTGTACCGTCAGGCCCATATCGGCTGGTGTAAGAGGCTGATACTTGGGGTCTAAAAATATTGAAATCGTGCCTCCCGGTTCCCAGAACGCTTTTGCGACCTTTTTTATATCATCGACTTTTTCCTTTCTCAGCTCTGCTAACAGGCTATCCAGGGTAATTCTCGCTTTTTTTAAATGCCTGTATTGAATCATCCCGTTATCAATCAAGGTGAGCGGAGAAGGCTCGAATAATATTGTGAGCATCCTCCATTTTAACGAAAGTAAAACTCCGCCGAGGTACATGGAAGTTAATACACTTATTGTCACAAATGCCCCGGTTAATCCCAAACTTTCATCCGACAAAGGGTGGGCCATGATATTGCCAATGACTAACGCCATCACAAAATCGAGAAAGCGCAGCTGGGAAATAGAACGCTGCCCCATCACTTTGGCGATAGTAACTAAAAATAAAAAGCCAACGGCAGCACGAAGCGCCCATTCGAAGATATTCAGCGAATCCTGGTTGCTTAAAAAATCCACCTTATTGATCCCTGCCTTCCCTTTTACCCACAAAGCTCAGCCATTTTCATTTTCCTATTTTTACCTGACGACCAACAATTATGTACTAATTTTTCCTTATTTATGTGGGAAATGTGTGCAAAAAGGGTATAAGTAATCTAAAGTAGTAAAAAAGCATCGGGTGATCTATTATTTGTTTACAGTACGTAAAAACCTACGATGGATGAAAAAATGAATGGGAGTCGATCATTATGAATATTCGCGAATTGCAGGCTGATGAAGCAGCACCAATGGAATTGCTGCTGCTGGCTGATCCTTCAGAAAGACTTGTTGACGACTATATCAGCCGTGGTGAAATCTTTGTTGCGGAGGATGACGGGAGGCTTATCGGAGTTTATGTCCTGCTGCCGACGAGACCCGGCACAGTAGAAGTGATTAATGTTGCAGTAGTGG
This sequence comes from Alteribacillus sp. HJP-4, assembly GCF_042139015.1. NCBI lineage: Bacteria > Bacillati > Bacillota > Bacilli > Caryophanales > Bacillaceae > Alteribacillus > Alteribacillus sp. HJP-4. The sequence goes on from NZ_JBHIKY010000021.1 coordinate 43,638, forward strand.
AGCACCTTCATGGGAAGGGAATCGGGAAGTCCTTAGTAAAGCATGCTGTGTATTCAGCAAAGGAAAGAGGATACACGAGAATTGACATCGGAACCGGTAATTCCAGCATTGGACAGCTGGCTCTTTATCAAAAATGTGGATTTCGAATCACAGGGGTAGATAAGGATTTCTTTGTTAAATATTATGATAAAGAAATATTTGAAGATGGGATTCAAGTGAGGGACATGATTCGTTTATCCAGAGATTTATAAAGTGTGATTGGACGCAATTCTTAATTAATGAATTGCGTTTTTTTCAATATTGCACATATGGACGGAAGCCGACTTTTAGAGGGAGTTCGTGTACTAATGAATAAACAGACAGAGAAATTGCATGAAAGAAAGGCGAAGACTTAAAGAGAAAATAGTAAAAAAGGAGGGCATCCTTGTGATGTATAATCTGACGAAAATGAAAATAAACAAGTCCGTTCATGAAGTGTTTGAAGCTTTTGTTGATCCCGAAAAAATTGGTCACTTTTGGTTCTCCTCCAGCTCAGAGCGCTGGGAGCAGGGCAAAAAAATCACGTTGATATATGAAGAATATAATGCAGAAGGACAAATTGATATCGTAGAAATCGAAAAGGACAGAAAGATTGTTTTCGAAGATGACGGAGGACATCGAGTAACGATGGCGCTCGAAGAACTGGACACTGCTCGTACCATTATTGAAGTGAAGGAGGAGGGCTTTGATGTAAAGGATGAAGAGGTTGTCAATCAATTAATTGATAATAAAGAGGGCTGGGTGTATATGCTGACCTGTCTAAAGGGGTATTTGGAATACGGTGCCGATTTACGGGCGGCATTAGTGAAATAAGTACTGGATAGAATATTATATTTAATGAGGAACTGCAGGGCAGAGGGACATTCTTCTGGTAGTCGATTCCTCCATAAAGCAAACGGCAGTCTGCTGCCATTTTCTCCGAACACTGGATCCGCTATTTGCTCCAAAACCCTGTTTTTTTCGAGTCTGCCGTACATGTGTTCCGTTATTGGCCAAATAGAAAGCCAGATTCCCCTTCATGCAGGCAAATAGCGTATCTGATGTCCGCCAACCCTTAGAAAACAGCACATTTTAATTAAATAACGGATCTCTTGTCAGCATCCAGCCCACGGACTAATTTTTCGGAAACAATTACAAAAAGAACAGAACTTCCATCTATTCCCAATATGAATTAGTTAGAATGACTCTCAGGCAGACTGCTGTTAATACTTTTTGATAACGTCCATTTTTCGACATGCTGAAGTTCAATGTCCCCGTCAGCAAAAAAGGCGATTCCTGTGGAAGCTTCTTTTGGATAGATGCGGGCGCTCATCACTTTTTCCCCGTGCTGCATAAATATTTCAACCGACGATTTGTCTATGAAGATGTGAAAGTGAAGGAGGCCGTGTTTATTAGATAAAGTCGTCGTTCTTGTGCCTGTTGGTCCCTCGCCGGAATAACTGCGGTCGAGAGTGACTTTTTTCTCGAGATTATGAAAAAGAAGGGTGGTTTTCTCTTGTAATTGTTCATCTGCGCAAAAATGGATGCCGCAGCTTGAGGCTTTTTTCGGGTCGATTGTGACCTTCATTTCGATACAGTTCCCGTTCACACCAGGAAGGGTGTTGCGCTCGCCATTTATGAGAATATGTTTGTATTCAACTTTGCTGCCGCGCAGCTGATCGAGCTCGGGAAGAGGGAGAATGCTCCATTTATCATTATCAAATGATAGGACTCTTGGAAGGCTCATCGCGCCTGCCCAGAGCTCTTTTCTTTCCGGCATGTCACTTTCCCACATTGTCATCCAGCCAATAACGATTCTTCTTCCGGAACGATCCACGGTCGTCTGGGGAGCGTAAAAGTCGAAACCGTGATCGAGCGGATAAAAATGATCAAAATCAAATGTCCCTTTTCTGAGGTCTAAACTTCCCGGTGCATACACTGCTTGATGAAGGTTTTGGTAATTGTCTCCTTCCGGATTAACTCCCTGCGGTGACATAACAAGCACGTCCTGTCCATCTAAATGGAAGAGATCTGGGCACTCCCACATGTAACCCATGTTTCCCCGTCCTCTCGCTGCTACGCTGATAAATTCCCACGACAGTAAATCAGTGGAGCGGTATAGAAGAGCCTGGCCGATATTGTCCTTGGTTTTAGAACCGAGGATGGCGTAATAATAGCCGTCTTTCTGCCATACTTTCGGGTCGCGAAAATGGTATGGGTGTATGTCAGCATTAGTCGGAGCACTAGCGATGACCGGGTTATCGGAGAGCTTAGAAAAATGAATACCGTCTGTGCTCACCGCTAAGCATTGGGTCTGCTCAAGGTCCTTATCGGGATCCGGGCCGGTCCAGACATTCCCGGTGTACATGAGATAAAGCTTATTTTCGATACTAATTGCACTTCCAGAAAAGCAGCCGTCTTTATCATACTCTTCACTTGGTGCCAAGGCAGGAGGGAGATGTTCCCAATGCACAAGGTCACTGCTTTTTACATGCCCCCAGTGCATGTCATTCCATTCTGTAGAGTAAGGGTGAAATTGATAGAATAAATGATATTCATCCTGAAACAAAGAGAATCCATTCGGGTCATTGATCCAGGAGACCGGAGCGGTGATATGATATTGCAGTCGCCACGTTTCTTTTTTCTTTTCGTGCTGCAGCTTTACTATGCCATTTACAGAAGCATCGATTCGCTGCTGATGAGTCTTTTTTTTACCCTTTGTTGGTGACACTTTCACGATCGCTCCTATTCTATTATTTGACGGCCCCTTCGGATACGCCTTTGATAATTTGTTTTTGTGCAAAAAAGTAACCAATAATAACAGGTATAACGGCGATGGTCAGCCCTGCAAGCGCCAGGTGCCACTGCGTCGTGTACTGGCCAAAGAAATAGAACATCTTCAATGGAATAGTAGCATTATCCTGACCGAGCATAAGGGAGGGCAGGAGGTAGTCGTTCCAAATCCAGATTACATTCAAAATCGCAATCGTCACTGTAATAGGCTTAAGCAGCGGGAAGATGACGAACCAAAACATTTGAAAACGATTGGCCCCGTCGATGGTGGCCGCTTCGTCAAGCGACACCGGAATGCTGCTTAATGCTCCGTGATACAGAAAAATCGCCAGGCTGCACCCAAAACCGAGATACATAAAGATTAGACCGGCCCCGTTCATCATATTTACCTGGCCGAACATCGTCGTCAATGGAATCATAACAGCCTGAAAAGGTACCAGCATCGCAGCCACAAAAACGAAAAGAAGTGTTGTGCTTAAACGGCTCTTGTTACGGGCGAGTGCATAAGCGGCCATCGAGGAGAATATCACAATTATAGCAATACTGACGCTTGTAATCATTACGGAATTGAACAATGATTTTAGAAATTCAAGCTCCTGGAACGCGACAACGAAATTGCTCCACACAAGCGAGTCCGGAAGCGCCATTACATTTGCGAAAATACCATCCGGTGTTTTAAAGGCATTCGTCAGCATTAAGTAAAAGGGAATCAACCAAATGATACCGAGGCCGATGCCGAGAATTTCAAGCGGCAGCTTCCGCTGTTTTGGTTCATTTGCTGTTTTCATTACATTTCAACCTCCCGGCGCTTGTTGTAATAAACCTGAGCCATCGCAATTGCGGTTACGATAATGAAAAAGATTACGGCTTTTCCTTGTGCATAGGCCATGTCGTTATCGACAAAGGCAGTGCGGACGATATCCATCGCAAGCATTTGCGTGGAGTCAAACGGACCGCCATTTGTAAGCGACAAGTTCTGATCGTAAATTTTAAATCCGGTTGAAAGCGTGAGGAACATGCTGACGGTAAATGCTGGCGCAAGCAGTGGAAATAAAATATTTTTGAAGCGCTGCACGGATCCCGCCCCGTCAATTTTTGCAGCCTCTATCAGCTCACCGGGAATGCTCTGCAGATAAGCAATATAAATTATCATAATGTAACCGGACATCTGCCAGGCGGTCAGTATAACGAGACCCCAAAAGCCGGTCGAAGTCGTCGACAACCATCCCTGCATGCTTTCTATCTCGAGGCGGGTGCCGATTTCACTGAAGACATTGACGAAAATAAACTGCCAGATAAAACCCAGAATCAGCCCGCCGATCAGGTTCGGCATGAAAAACACCGTGCGGAGCAGATTACTGCTCTTCAGGCTGCGTGTCACAAGCAGCGCAAGAGCGAGTCCGAAAATGTTCAGTACTATGACCGTGGCAATCGCAAATAACACAGTGAACCAAAATGCGTTTCGAAACTCTCCGTCCTGGAAAAACAGATTAGTCCGCAAAAGAGATGAGAAGGAGGAACACCATGCATAACCGCGAGGGACGGGTACACCCAGTTGCCCTGTTGAATGATGGCTGCCTTACCCTGGCTGCCTGGCCAGTTCTTCAAATTGATCATTTATTTCTACTTTTCCGCTCATGATTTCTACTTCGGTCCGATCGTCATTTGAACCAAAGGATTCAAAGGAGCAACTCGCCAGTCCAATGCTTGAAAAGGTTAATAATACGAGGGCAGTCTTTTTCACGGCATACACTCCCTTTAGTTCCGTATATTGTAAATGCTTACAGTTTGCATTATACTTTAACCAAAATATATGTCAAACGTTTTCTTATTTTTAAAGAATAGTTTGAAATGTTATATAAAAAACAATTATTAAACGTTGATAATATAGGATTTTAAAGATGTAATTGTATGAAAATAAATATGGTAACGTTATTACAATACAACGCTTTCATAATAGGTTACAATAGAAAAAAAGACATATTTGGAAGGACGTTTGTGGATGGCTAGTATAAAAGACGTAGCTAGGCTCTCCGGGGTATCAGTTACGACCGTGTCCCGGGTCATGAATAACAGAGGATATATAGGAAAAGAAACGAGGCAGAGGGTAGAGGATGCGATGAATCAGCTGGATTATCAGCCGAATCAAATAGCACGATCCCTGCAGCGGAGCCAGTCAAACCTCATCGGAGTTATCGTTCCGGATCTGGCACATCCGTTTTTTTCAGAGCTTATCAACAGTATTGAGGCTTATGCGAGTGAAAGAGAATATAAAATCGTCATTTGTAATTCCCTTCAGGATGCGGAAAAAGAAGAAAACTATATGAGAATGCTTCGTCAGAACAGAGCAGATGGAGTTATCACATGCAGTCATACATTAGCCACCAGCAACTATGAGCATGAAAACATGCCGGTGATTTCTTTTGACCGGATTATTTCGTCTTCGATTCCCTATGTAGCAAGTGATAACTACCGGGGCGGAGAACTTGCTGCTGTCCATTTAATGGAAAAAGGATGCAAAAATGTATTGCATATCTCCGGACCGCTGAAGTACGATCTTCTTGCGAATCGGAGAAAGGATGCTTTTGAACTAACGTCAATGAAAGCAGGAGCAGCTGTCGAGAGCATAGAAGGAGCTTACGTACAAGCAACATTCAAAGACAATTATCAGTTTATAGAGGAGAAAGCAGCTCCTGTGTTATCGGATTATGACGGTATTTTTTGCAGTAACGATATATTGGCATACGCCCTCTATATGTTCTGCTATAATCACGGAATCGGCGTTCCGGAAGAGCTGAAGATTATCGGGTATGATAACCACAGCTTCACAAGAATGCTTCAATTTCCGAAGCTCACGACCATTCACCAGCCAATTGATCAACTAGGAGAAGCCCTTGCATATTCGTTAATTAATCAAATTGAAAAGAAATCTCCCGGTAACCATGTGCAGAACATTATGCTTGACGTGAATCTTGTAAAAGGAAATACAACATAAGATTCGAATATTAAGTGACCGGCAGACTGCTGCCATTATCTCCGGACACTGGATCCGCTATTTGCTCCAACGAGCCTGCCGGACATGTGTTCCATTATTGGCCAAATAGAAAGCCAGATTACTCTCCATACAGGCAAATAGCGTACCTGAATGTCAGCCAACCCTTAGAAATCAGCACATTTTGATAAAATAACGGTTCCAGTGTTCGCTCGTCTCAGGGAAACCAGGGCGCTCCTCTTACCGTCCGATGAAAAATGACTTTGCTATTATGGCCGGCGGCTCCTTCATACCACACAAATAACCTGCTGCGGCATATTGTCCGAGCAGGTTATTTTTATTCAATTTCCCAGTCCGCCAAACAGTTCTTCTGCCAGTTCATCTAATGATGCGATGTCACGAAGCGGAAACTGCTTTGATATCGGTTCAAAGACGTCTATCGTGAGGTGACGGGTCAAGCCGATTGCCTGACGATAAAAGGCGAGCCCAAGCGCCTGTTTCGGGAAGTTACTTCCAATCTGCCAGCTGCTCGCTTCAAGGAAAATTTTTAGTAGTTCCTTGTTACAGTCAAATAGGTCACGATAAATCTGGATAATTTCGTAGTGGCGGTCGTTTACCATCGCGTCCCCCCAGTCAATGATACCGGCGAGACGGCCCTTATCCACAAATACGTGCAGGCCTACAATGTCTGAGTGAACGAACGCCGGCTCAAAAGAGTCGAGTGTGCCGAGAAAATCGTCGATTTGGTCGGCCAGGTGCGGAGGAAGCGAGCTTTGTTTTGCGGCGGCGGAAACATTTAAGTTTTGCCAATGAGCAAGTGCCGCGATGTCTGGCGAGGGCTGAAGCTGATGCACCCGGCGCAGCTGACGTCCGAGGTCAGCTGTTATTTGAATACGCTCCGCCTCTGACAGAGCATCGTCCTTCCAGTTTACTCCTGGCATCCTCGTTGTAATCAGGCAGGGCCAGGACTCCTCTGCTCCGCAGAATAGCTCTCCTTCTGCGATAAGGCGAGGAGCAGCGATCTCTGAATCGGTCGCGAGCAGTTTATGAGCTGCTCGTTCGGAGGCGAAGCTCTCACGCCATGCACGAACATAGCCAAACAGCTTTACGACCACATCCCCGCAGATAAAAGCAGGGAAGGTGCCTCCGATACCTGCAATTATTTCTCTGCCGGAGAGCCCGTGATGTTTCAGAATCTTTTCAACAAAAAAATTCCAGAAGTTCTCGTCATGAAGCAGCATGCTGTAATCGCTATCTGTGTTAAAGGAAGATAGGGCGAGTGAGGACCTGCGTTGTTCTGAATTTTCAAAATCACTCATGTGAAATACTCCTTCGCCGGTTATCCTCCGGCTCGCTTTCCACTTCCCGTGTTTTATAAATAATCTTACGGATACTTTCCATTGACAAATTATATTTCTGTTCTAATTCCTCAATGGACCAGCCTTTCTTATAAAGCTGATAGATTTCTACGTTTCTTTCAGCAATAAATTGACGGGTGCCGTTTCGTTCTCCCCATCGGGCACGCTGGTTTTCCTTTTTAGGAATATAAATGAGCTCACCCTGAATGTATTTCTGAAGCTCCTTCAGCAGGCTATGGGGAAACACCTCTTTTCCATTTTTGTATTGCAACGTTAACGTCCTCCTTTGTATGGTGTCCGAGGTGATACGCAGTAACAAATTTCATAGGATAACGTCTCCTTTCGTTCAATTTTTAAAGTAAGTCTTACAGTGTGAAGTAAGACTTTCTCTTTGTTATAGTATAATCTTGGATTTTGTTTATGAAAAGAAAATTTCTGCCTGCATAGTAAATGAGGCCGCCACAGCGGCCTCAATCTGTAAGGTTTCCGCTTAAGCGGAAACCACCTCTTTGAATGGAATGATAATAATCAGCCTCCTTTCTGAAGATTCTGTCGGTCCGACACCTTTATTAACTCATGAAACCAGCCGGGTGAACAAGTGAAAAAACAATTATATCTATTTTGTACCAGTAAAAAACACCAGCCTTAACTATCTAGGCTGGTGTTTTCACTTTATTTTTTTCAGCATCTTTTTCGTTTCGCGGCAGTTGTTTTTTCTTCTTTTTATTCTTTTTGATCCATCTATAATTTGAGGCTTCTTTTTCGAATTCTTTCATGCGCCGGTGAACTGCGGATTTATCTGGTATAAACATGTGCAGCACAACTTTCTTAAAGAGATAACTCTCTTTTAATGAGGGGGCAGAGCTGCTGCGCCGACTCAGCTGTCCATGAAAGTGTGCCTAATAGACCCTTTTTACAGGCTGAAAGGCTTCTTTTACAGACACTGAAGAAGCGGCAGCTGCCCCTGATTTACTCAGTAAAGCGGTTTGTTCTTTGATTAATGTAAAGGTTAATGCCTCAGTATTTATGAACGCAATCATATCAATCAGCCTCCTCTCAATAAATTTTATCGGACCGACACATACATTAACTCATGAAGCTGCCTGCCCGGACAATAGAAAGAATAATTATATTTATTTTGTACCAGAGCAAGGCTGTTTCTCAGTCACGCTTTACCTTTTTCATTAGCAATATAAATATTCCTTGACAGAAATATTCCTTTAGAGTTATATTATAAATGGAAGGAGAAAGGAATAATGCACGCTACTATTACGACAACCTTAAGTGCTCTTGCTGAGACGAACCGCCTGCACATTGTAGAGCTTTTGCGTGAAGGTCCCCTCACGGTTGGGGAGATCACAGACCGGCTCGGGCTTCTTCAGCCGCAGACGTCTAAGCATTTAAAGGTACTAAGTGAAGCAGGACTTGTAGAGGTAAAGGCATCGGCAAATAAGCGGATTTATCAGCTGAAACAGCAGCCATTTCAAGATCTTGATGAGTGGCTCGGGTCCTTCCATCGTGTTTGGCAGGAAAGATTTAATCGTCTCGATGAGTACTTGCAGAAACAGCAGAAAAAGTAAGACAAAAAATTTTCTTGGGAGGCATGAAAAATGGCGGAAAACAATAATTCCAACCGTATGACTTCGAAGGTAGATGGACGTACACTTATCTTAGAAAGGGTTTTTGACGCACCGCGTAATTTAGTTTTTTCTGCTTATTCTACTTCAGAAAATCTAGCTGCCTGGTGGGGTCCTGAAGGCTGGGAAACGAAAAATCACCGATTTGAGTTTGTGCCGGGCGGCGTCTGGCACTATTGCATGCGTTGTATCGATAAAGACCAGGGAGAGTATTACGGGCAGGAGTCATGCGGGAAAGCCGTTTTTCACGAAATTACTGCCCCTGAGAAAATCGTTTATACAGATTACTTTTCAGACGCGGACGGAAATGCCGTTGAAGGAATGCCGGAGATGGTGGTGACGGTTGAATTTGAAGAACAGGGTGGAAAAACGAACCTCATTTCGAAATGTGAATTCAGTTCCATTGAGAATCTTCAAAAAGTTGTCGAAATGGGAGCAAAAGAGGGCTTCAACTCGCAGCTTAATAAGCTGGATGATTTCTTAAAAGAGCATCAGCTGCGCAGCTGAATTTGACGTATAAGAAAAATTATATAAACTCATAGGTAACAAATAATCCAGACTGATTCAGTAGAATCGTCTGGATTTTACTATAAACAAAATACTTTTATCCCAGAAAAATGAGAAAAGGATTCCAGAGAAAAAGCTAGAAAGTATTAATTTAAGGGAGATGTATATCTAATTTTCGACCACTCCGGTCTATAAACAACTGAGCTGCAGCGAGGTGGGAAAAGTGAAGAACAAAACTTCTAAAATAGATGCTGCTCAATTAAACAATATCATCCTCAGGGAAAATTTTTCTGGCGTCATTCACGTTAAAGAAATCAACAATACCATTTTCCAAAAAGCAAATGGCTATGCAGATCGAGTGGAAGAAAGGGAGAATATAGCCTCCACAGGCTTTGGCATCGCTTCAGGCTGTAAGATATTTACTGCCACAGCTATATGTCTCCTCGCAGAAGACGGTCTGCTTACTTTCGATACATTACTGAAGGATTGTCTGGATATACCGTTTCCATATTTTGATGAAAGAATTACAATTCATCATTTATTGTGCCACAGCTCCGGAATGCCCGACTATTTCAATGAAGAGATAATGGACGATTATGAAGAGCTCTGGAAGGAAGTTCCCATGTATCTTTTAACGAATCCTTCAGCCTTTCTGCCATTATTTCAAACGGGAAAAATGATGTTTCCTCCCGGTGAAAAATTTCACTACAACAATGCCGGTTATATAGTACTTGGATTAATTGTAGAAAAGCTGACAGGCGTGTCCCTTCACGATTATGTCGAATTAAATATATTTGAACGCTGCGGGATGGTTGATTCAGGATATTTTTCTATGGATCATCTTCCTAAAAATACAGATATAGGGTATATCGATAAAGAGGATGGTACATGGAAAACGAATATTTATTCCATTCCAATTAAAGGAGGCGCTGATGGAGGGGCTTTTGTGACAACCTCAGATATGATTAAATTCTGGGATGCCTTAATACACCAACAGCTTCTTAGTAAATTTTATACAGAGCTTCTTCTCACCCCCCACATCCAAGTGGAGGAAGAGTTGCATTATGGATACGGGGTATGGATAAACAAATTTAAAGGTAACATACAAAAATATTATGTTATCGGGTTTGATCCTGGAGTAAGATTTTACTCTGCCTATTATCCCAAATCAAAACGAAAGCTTGTTATCTCATCGAATAAAAACGATGACCTTCGTTTGATGCGGAATGCAGTGGAAAAATCTATTCCTCTGTAAACCTGAATGACTACAAAGGAAAAGAGGCGGGATCGATGCATACATTTGTGCTCTCGTTAGAGGAAATTAATCAATCAAAGCTAAAAGAAGCAGGGGGAAAAGCGCTCAACCTTGGAAAAATCACCGGGCTTTCAGAAGTCAATGTACCTCCTGGCTTCTGCGTCAAAACGAACGCCTTCCAAAAGATGATGGAGGAAAATACAGAGATTCGCAGGCTGATTGACGAGTTAGCAGACTTGAAAATAGAAGAGCTAGGGAAAATCCGCAATCTCAGCTCAGAGATCCGTTCGGCTATTGAAACGGAAGCACTTTCACCTGATATAGCAGAGGAGATCATTAGCCTCCATCTTCAGTCAGGAATAGAGCATGCCTATGCAGTGCGGTCCAGTGCCACCACCGAGGATCTGCCGCACGCTTCGTTTGCCGGACAGCAGGATACATACTTGAATGTAATTGGAAGAGAGGAGATTCTTAATCACGTTGTGAAATGCTGGGCCTCCCTTTTCACTGAAAGGGCGGTGATGTACCGAATACGAAATGGGTTCGACCACCGTCTGATATATATGTCTGTTATTGTTCAACAGATGGTTATACCGGAAGCATCGGGCATTATGTTTACAGCTGATCCGGTCACCTCTAACCGTAAGGTATTATCTATTGATGCAAGCTTCGGGCTGGGAGAAGCCCTGGTCTCCGGTATCGTTTCAGCGGACAATTACCAGGTCCGGGAGCACAAAATTAGTAATAAGAAAATTTCCACCAAGAAGACTGCGATCTGTGCCTTAAAGGAAGGAGGGACCGATGAAAAAAAGCTGGAACCGGAGTGGGAGCATAAGCAGGTGCTGACTAACGATCAGATTTTTCGGCTTGCACAGATAGGAAGAACGATAGAGACTTCTTTCGACTTCCCTCAAGATATCGAATGGTGCATAGCGGATGATACATTTTATATTTTGCAGAGCCGCCCAATTACGACTCTTTATCCGCTTCCGGCTGCAGCCGATGGCGAGCTGCGGGTGTATATGTCCATGGGCCATCAGCAGATGATGACAGCGCCAATCAAACCGCTCGGCATGTCTTTTTTTAAGATTTTATCAAAGGATTTTACTCTACAGGAGGCGGGGGGAAGGTTGTTCGTTGATTTCACCCATGATCTCGCTTCCCCGATTGGGCGCAAGCTTTTACTTAACACCTTGGGCAAAAATGAACCATTGATGAAAAATTCATTTGAAAGCTTAATCGCACGTAAGGATTTTATGAAAAGCCTGCCGCACGGGAAGAGAGTACTCAGCATGCAGACGGACGGGATATCGTTGTCCCTGTTCACTCAGGCAGTGAAAAACTACTATAAAAATGATCCTGCCATTATTCATCAGCAGATCGCTCTGAGTGAGTTATCGTTGAGCGAGTTGAAACGCCGTATTTCCCGCGTCTCAGGGGAGGAGCTCTTTGACTTTATTTTAGAAGACCATATTCGCTTAAAAAATGTACTGTATGACCCCCGAAGTCTCGGTATTATTATGGCTGGTCTATTTGCTTCCTACGAGATTAACAGCAGTATAGAAAAATGGCTCGGAGAAAAGAACGCTGCTAATACGCTGTCTCAATCGGTCCTTAACAACGTGACCTCCGAAATGGGGCTCGCTTTGTTGGATGTGGCAGATGCGGCGCGTGATTTTCCGGAGGTTCTTGCATTTTTCGAAAAGGGGGAATGGCCGTCTACAAAGAGTGATTTCTTTCGGAAGCTGTCCGAACTGAATGGCGGTCAGGCAGTCTGTGAGGCAATGGAGACATATCTAGAAAAATTCGGCATGCGCTGCAGTGGAGAAATTGATATCACAAGAACTAGGTGGTTGGAGGATCCATCTGCTCTCGTGCCAATGATGCTCAGCAACATAAAAAACTTTGAACCGGGCGCGAGTGCAGACAAAATCGAACAGGGGCGCCTGGAAGCAGAGCGGAAAGAACGGGATCTCTTAATTCGCCTCAAGAAGCTGCCCGGAGGTGCAAGAAAAGCTGCTAAAATGAAAAAAGTGATCAGTGTTCTTCGTCATTTTACCGGATATCGGGAATACCCCAAATACGCTTTTATCTCGCGTTATTTTGTATATAAGGAAAGGCTCCTTGAAGAAGCGGGTACACTCGTTGACAAAGGAATTCTACAAGAAAAAGAAGACATTTATTATCTCACCTTTGACGAACTTCGCGAGGCTGTCAGGACACATGCAGTGGACAGAAGCATAATCAGCGGGAGAAAGCAGAAATATGAAGAATACGACAAACTAAGACCGCCGCGCATTATCACATCCGAAGGGGAGTGTCTCACCGGTGAACTCAGTACAGAACACTTTCCTCAAGGGGCGGTGCCAGGTATCGCCGTTTCTTCCGGCGTTATTGAAGGCCGGGCAAGGGTAGTCTTACAAATGGAAGATGCAGACATCGAGGAGGGTGATATTCTGATTACACCCTTCACCGATCCCAGCTGGACACCACTTTTCGTCTCCATTAAAGGCTTAGTTACAGAGGTGGGCGGCCTGATGACACACGGAGCAGTAATCGCACGTGAATACGGACTGCCGGCAGTCGTCGGAGTCGAAAATGCTACCTTAAGGATAAAAGATGGCCAGCGTATTCGAGTAAATGGCAGCGATGGCTACATTGAAATACTGTAGGTAAGATTGAAAACAGAGCCCACTACAGCTCTGTTTATCTATCGTTATCCATTTCTGCAAGCATCTCCACTCTTCGCCGAAAGGCTGGATCCGTGCTGAATTCCGCTTGTAAAAAGCTATCTATTAGATCAATTGCCAGTTTATATCCAACGATTTGCGCTCCAAGAACCATAACATTGACGTTGTCGTGCTCAACGCATTGGTGGGCTGAATAAACATCATGGCAAACGGCTGAGCGTATGCCTTTCATTTTATTAGCTGCTATGCTTGCGCCTACCCCAGTTCCACAGATCAGCAATGCCTTATCCGCTTGATGTTCTGTAACCGTGGTACAAACCTTTCTGGTAATGACCGGAAAATCAATAGGTTCCTCGCTGAACGTTCCAAAATCCGTAACCTCATGACCAAGAGATTTCAGGTGCTCTACGACCGTTGCTTTTAATGGAAATCCCGCATGATCTGCTCCTACTGTTATTTTCATTTTCATCCTCTCCTTATCTACTATTTATTAACTCAGGCAGCCAGGTTGTCAATTCTGGAATTAAAATAACTAAGAGAAGTACTATACAGTTTGCAACAAAAAATGGAACAACATTTTTTATTACATTACCTATTTTCTCCTTGCTAATTGAAGTCACAATAAATAGAATAACTTCACTGAAGTGGTAAGTCTACTGATGTCTGAAGTCGTAGTTATTTTGATGTGGAGAACGAGAAAAATCAGAGTTGAACCTATAGGAATTAATTAAACAAGGGAAGCTCAGGTCTAGTTGTTTACTAGTCGCAGGCTCTCTCCAAGAAATCGAGTAGCGGCAGGCAGGGACTCCTCTAGAGAAAGCAGCTAAACCGCTGCCAATGAGACATGGTATAGTGAAGTGGAAAAAGAAGAAAAAGGAGTCGTTCTATATGCATAAAAATGATATAGATGCCATAACAATGAACACCATCCAAACAGCTAATGACTGGATTACCCAAGCAAATAAACAGAATATAAGCAACGTGCTGGAACTAACGGACCCAAATATTAAAATCGCCGGGCCGCGCGGGGAAGTGACAGGGAGCCATGTTTTAGAAGAATGGCTTAAGCGGGCCAATCTGCAGTTAACCACCCTTACTACCTATGCCAAAAAAGATCGGGTGATGCTTGAGCAGCAAGGCCGGTGGTACGGAGAGAATAATGAACTCGAGGGGGAAGCGGTTGTCTACACAGTAATCAAGGCAGCAGACGGAAAGGTGAATTATTTATCGCGTTATGACCGGAAACACGAAGCGTTTGCTGATAGTCATCTAACAGAGGAGGATTTGCATAAAGCAGCGGACTAACAGATGAATGGGGGAAAGAATGCATGACAGAGTAGACCGCAGATCGGGGAAGGTCGGCAGTAACGGGGGCAGTGTTCGGTGTCATCTTTATGGCTTTTTCGGAACGCTGTGGTCTATTACTGGATTGATGGGTCTGCTGGGCTGGGGGGCCCCTTTTTTGTCGTTTTTATTGCTTTTTCTTGGGATAGCATTTCTTGCTGGAGGAATGTCATTACTTACTCAGGCTCGAAGGCTGCCTAGTCAGCAGAGAGAGGAGGGGTATCGTCGCGGCAGACGAATCGTGCTTTGGTTTAACATCATTTTTATTGTCCAGGGACTCGCTGTCGGTACGACAATCGTAATTTGTAATACCATTGGCCGCACGGAAATGATTCCTGCGGTCATTGCCCTCATGGTCGGTATACATTTCATTCCCCTTGCTTACCTTTTTCAGGTCCGCCTCTACTACGCTACTGGAATTCTTATTTGTGGTACTGCTGTTTTATCCTTATTCCTCCCGTCCCAAATTCAATTCGGAGAACATCTGATTATCCCACAGCTTTCGATACTTGGTTTCGGAGGAGCACTTATTTTGTGGGTTACAGGTCTGCTTATCTGGAAAACTGCAAATCGATCGTTAAAAATACCCGGAAAATAGGGAACCCTATCCAGTCACGACAATGAATGTAACCTCTACCATTCAGGAGCCGTTGAATCTTTCCTCTGTCGATCAGGGTATAAATTGAATTGAAGAATTGCATGGACAGGGGAAGGCGGCATTGAAAATGTAGAAGTCAGTGTAGATGGCGGGGCAAGCTGACAGAATGTCTGCCTGGACAAGCAGCCTCTCGAGCCATACACATGGACGGCGTGGTATATGGAATGGGAGCCTTCTGAAAAAGGAGAATATACGATTCTCTCTAAGGCGTCTGATTCCGCAGGCCGCCGTCAGTCTGACAAGCCGGAGAGGAATGAAAAGGGGGTACGGGTACAACGCGGTATCCCGAATTACGGTGAAGGTTAAGTGAGGTTGATAAAGGTCAGTTATCAGCTTTGAGAAACTGGTTTTCCACTCTCTGCATAAGATCCTTGCGCTCGTATGAATGGTAAAGCATACTTTTTAATCGGACAGGATCGCCGAAGAAATAACGCTCGTAAAGTATTTGCCTTGACCCAAAGGCACTCATACTTGTATCCCACGCCAGTCGAAACAGCTTTACCCGGTCACTGGCATTGTTCCCGGCGGATGGTAAGTATTGTTTCAAATCTGTTTTAATGCCGGATTGAAAGTCTTTTTCTGCAGGAATTGTTACCATTCCGCTTGCTCCTAGAAGCTGAAGAATTTCTGTGAGTCTCGGATATAAAGAAGGAAATGTAGTAATGGCTGCCTGAAGTGGATTTCCGTCCGGAAGCATGTAGCCGTTGTGACTATATGCTCCTGCTTCTGAAGCTGTTAAAAACGCTCTCATTGTCTCAAGTGCAATAATAATGTCTGCAATTTTTTCTTGAACATGCTGATACTCGCCGGATTTTATCGTATCAACAAGTAATTGGGCAACACCCAGAATAAATTCCACTTTTACCACCTGGCGTGAAACCACCTGATGTAACGCCAGGCGGGTGTATGCTCCCTTCGTGGCTAACGCATCGGAAACTGAAATATTATCATAATAAAATACACGCTCCCACGGAACGAGGACATGATCAAATACAACCAGCGCATCGTTTTCTTCAAAACGCGCCCCCAGCGGCGAATCAAACGTCGACTCTGATTGAGTGAAGGGTTGTCTGCATATGAATTTTACCCCTTTTGTATTGCTTGGAATCGTAAACGAATAAGAATATGATTTATCAATCATGCCTCCCGTTGAATAAACGAGAAGTTCATCGGTTATACCCCCTTGCGTCGCCAAAAGCTTGGCTCCGTTAATCACAATTCCTTTCTTATTCCGTTCTATAATTTTTGCAGAGACCGTGTCCTCGGAGCTGTTAAATAGTTGGGAGGAAGAGCGGTTCACCTGCGGATTTTTAAAAGTATGGGTAAACGACCAATCCTGTTCCCGCGCCTTTTCATAAATGGCAAGCACATGATCAGGGAAACAATTTTTATTTTCTTGAAATATGGAGAGGGAAACCACTAGTGACACTAATACAGTGTTCATATAATCGGGGCTTCTCCCCATCATTCCACCATTTGTTTTTGCCCACTCCTGAATCATCAGTCGTCTCTGCCTTAAATCCTCTTTTGTTCTTGGAAGTAAGAAAGAGGTGCCGACGCTCTCGCCGGTCGAAGGAGAAGGAAAGGTCATGACCTCCTTTAGCTTTTTGTCATACTGCAGGTCATATAACGCTGCCTGGCTCTTCACAACGCCTTTAAAAGAAGCATGTTCCGATATTAGACCATTTACCTTTTCCCCATCAATCCATACCTCACTATGCAAGTGATTAATTCTCTTTATATATTCTGCCCCATTGATAGCAGCCATTTGCTTCACCTCTTTGTTACGATTGGAGATCCGCCGCTTCTTTTCTACAATATTTAATTCCTGAGAAAAGTATGCTACTAACTCATGAGAGGTTTACTATGAGAAACCATCCTTGAGTAATTTAGAATAAAAAAGAACATATACTGTGTAACTGAGGTAAGGCTTAAGCAGGGGGAGGGACAATAGAACATGATGTTTGTACCGCTCAAAACAGATGGATATTACTTTATGAAAGTGATCGATTTGTACTGCCGCCTTTTTGGAGCGGACCCGCGGGGGATAGCTTCACAAATTCGCCAGCATGCAGCGTATCCACAGTATAAGGGCTACATAGCACTCAGCGGCAAACAGACCGTCGGATATATTTACGGCTATACCTCCATGAAGGGTCAGGGTTATCATGAGCTGCTTGCTGCTCATTTACAAGAAGCAGCCGGCTGGCTGACAGACTGTATGGAAGTAGCCGAGCTTGGCGTACATCCAGGCTTTCGAAGACAGGGGACAGCCCAGAAGCTTCTTGATCTTCTGTTTGATCAGAGGCAGGAAAATAAAGCTGTATTAACCGTACGTAAAAATAACTACAACGCTTTTGCATTTTACAAAAAACGGGGCTGGGAGGTGATTCGCGAAGGCTTTTATCCTAACACGGCAAACGAATTTATCATTATGGGAAAGCATTTGAGAAAAATGACCCTCAGCTTGGAAAGTCCTAGTGTAAAGAAGGCATCCAAAGATTGATGTACAGGAGGAATTTGCATGCTATCATTATATTGAAAAAATGCAGGCTTGCAAGTAAATAAGAAAAGCTGGTGATATATATGATTAATTATGATGGCCGAACCTTTGTATCAAAGTTTAATTCGTTTAATGGAGAGGTTTCTTCCAGTACATATTTTCACTATAAACAGGAAGACAATATGCTTACAGCGGATTATTCTGGAGGGGAAATTGTTACAGGGAGAATCATCGGTCTTGTTCATGATGACGGAACCCTGGCTTTCCGCTACAATCATATTACTTCAGCGCGCGAACTCCGCGGCGGAGAATGTACCTCCACGCCGAAAATATTAAAGGATGGCCGCATCAGACTTCATGAAAACTGGAAATGGCTGGATAAAGAACAGCTTACCGGGCACTCCATCGTTGAGGAAGTCCAGAAGAAATACGTATGAAAAAGGGACCTCCAACAGCATTGGAGGTCCCTTTATTAACTTAAAAATAAACTCGAACCCGTACTAGATCCTGAATACTTCCATCGTTCGCACTTCTTGTATACACCCAGAGTTCTCCCGTGCTGGAAGTTGGCTGTCGGTCAAACGGTACTGTCGTCGAAAAATTTCCATAGATCGGACCGGCGGCATCAGCTGTCGTAAATCGTTCATTTGAAACAATTATTCCGTTATCATCACGCAGCTGATGAAGCACATTCGCTTCAAACGCACGCGCCTGCCCTTCAAGTCTTTGGCCGGAAGAAAAACGGATACCGGGATAAGGTGAACAGACAACGATATTTCTTGAAGTTGGCAGTGGGAGCAGTAAGTGGTACTCCGGCCAGATGACATCCTCCTGGTACCCCGGCCTGCCAAGATTTGCTCTTGTTATGCTGCTGAGTGGAATGGCGAATCTCCTTGAAATGGCAAAAAGCGTATCTCCAGATTGGATTCGATAAATAAACGTCGGAACTATCAACTGCTGGTCAGGAAAAATAACATTCGGATTCTGTAATTGATTGACTCCGGCTACTAAATCCACAAAGGTGCTGAACCTTGTAGAAATGCTGCTGATCGTATCGCCGCGATTGACCACATAAACTGATTCCCCTGGAATAGAAGGACTTGGAACGACGAGTACATCTCCTGGAAAGATCAGACCTGGATCAGTAACAGGATCATAAAGGTGGTTGGCCCGTTCAACCGCCTCCACGCTGCTGCCATATCTCCGTGCAATAGAATACAATGTATCCCCCGAGCGGACCTTGTAAATATAATGTTTTTCATTAACAATCACTTTACATCACTCTCCCCCTATAAGAATATGAATCTAAGTGATTCTTTATATCCTATAGAAAGGGTAAGTGGTTGGTAATCAGCGGTTTTTTTCGAGAACGAACAAACCTGATAGGAAGGAATGATAGGAAAATGAACTCTTCACACAAAGGGCTTCACCGCCACAAAGCATTGCATCCCTTATCGCATGATCACCACCGTGCACTATTTACAGCCCTGAACTTAAAAAGGGCCGGAACAGAGGCGTCTCGTTTTTCAACGACGGAAGTAAAGGAGGATACGATTTATTTTTGGACCACTGATGGAAATACGCATTTCCAGAATGAAGAAGAAGTACTGCTTCCTGTATTTGCGGAATATGCCTCTGTAAACCAGAAAGACATTCAACAGATGCTCATTGAGCATGTAGAGATCCGGTCGGCGATGCAGAAGCTCTGCCGGGACCGGGAAGCCTTTACAACTGATCAGTTAAATGAGCTTGGGAGTCTGCTCGAGGAGCACATCCGCAGAGAAGAAAGAGTCATTTTTCCAATGATTGAACAGGCATTGCCGGAAGAAAGAATCTCAAAGCTTGTCTTCAAAAAATAATTCAGCTGTCCAGCCAGGATGTTCGATAGTTAATATCTTTCAGCTGTTCTAGCCAATCCACACCTGGGTAATGGTTTTGCCGCTTTTGCCGATCTTCATGTAAACGCTTTTTGTAATCGGTTTTCATTTTTTCATCAAGAATGGTATTGATGACCTTGTCCATATAGCTGCTTCCATATTGGACGGTTTTGTCAATCATTTTTAAACGGAAGAGACGATACATTTTATCGTCTTCTATGTTTATTTTTTCTTGTTTTTGATTAGAAGTAGTAGTTTCCACAGCTTCATTATGTATAGTTTCTTTAGCAGCCGCAGCGGTCTCGGTGATTTCCGCGGTCTGCAGGGACGGTCTGCAACTGGTGTCTGCAGGAGGAATGATTACCGTGATGTTGCTGCTGTTGCCTCCTTTGACTCTGTAGACCGTCACGCGTTTTATGATTCCTTTTTTCTCAAGGGAGGCCAGGGCATAGTTAATCGTGCGCTGACTCCTGCCAATGTTCGCTGCCATTGTTTTTACCTTCAGCCAGGAGATACCGGGGAGCTTAACCGAATAACGGGTGAGCAAGGTCAGAAGCTCGCATTCTGTATTGCTCATATGTATTTTTTTGAAAATACTATCGACGCTGCGGTTGAGTTCCTGAACGCTCGAGTAATATACATAATTCTTTGCTTCTTTGTAATGGTTTGATAGAACAGACATAGATAGTGTACCTCACTTTATGTAGGAAATGGATGCAGATCTCTATCTGTTATATGAATGTGGAGAGAGGAAAAGGGGGAGGCGCCCACGCCATTTTTTTAAAAAATACAAGAAAAATCTCTACCCGTGATGAGTAGAGATTGAATATTACATATAAATTGAGGCCCATAAGCGTGGCTTCTCAAGAACCCGCGGGTATTTATCCGCACCCAGCCCGCGGGGGTCCCGGTTTTCCTCTCGTTGAGAAATCACTCTCTGAAGAGGTCAGAAGCGGATAGTCTCCGCCTACAGCAGAAGACTTCTTAAGGTAAAGACGTCCATACAGTTATTCTAAAAGAATGCCGCGCTTTTTGAACTGCTCAAAGAACAGCTGAAAAAGTCTGCCATCATCAGCCTGATTTCTTGAGATTAGTCTGGCCGCCTGTCTTTTTAACAACTCTTCATTTTTCTCCTCAAATAAGAAAGCCAAGCCGGAGGTCATCTGAAAATCGGTCAGTTTTATTATCCTCGTGAATACGAGTAATTCATTGGAAGAATTGGCGCTTAAACCATGATCAATGATTTCGAAGGTATCGCCGTAAAGCAGATCTTCAAGCAATACCGTTTCGTCGACCCGACTTCTCGCCTTCACACTAAATAAAGATAAGTGCTGATCCGCAGCAGCATCAAGCCATTCCTTCTGTCCTTCATTAATCGTATGTTCACTTTCGGCAAATTGTTCAAAAATGCGCCTGCCGTCATTTTTCATATGATAAATGATAAAGTCTGATAGAGCCTGTTGTTCGACTGCTTCACGTTCAAACTGAAAGGCTCCATTCTTCAAAGGAATTCCTAGAAAGCGGCTTACTTCCTTCATGCCCTGTACGCCTGCAGTATCGAAGAAATATTTAAAGATTTCGTATTGAAGGAGCTCACTTTGATAACGAAGCGAGCTGTATCGTTTTTGCTTTTTTCTCTGAATTTCTGCCGTTTTCGGTCGTTCAGCATGGTGGTAGGTCCGCTCTTCTTCAGGAAGCTCCATTTTATATTTACCAATAAACATTTCAGCAAGTGGATAGAAAGAAGAAGTGTCAGCATTCTCGTCTGTTTTTTTCAAAAAAATCCCCTGTATTTTCTTTGGGAGAGGGTCGATAGAGTGAAGAGATTCAGTAGGAGGAAGCACCGGGCAGAGCCTATGCTTTACCTGCAGTAATTTTAACCGTTTTAGAATATCAGCAGCGAGATCCCGTTTTGCAAAAGCATCATTTTCATCTTTTCGAGGCAGGTGTACAAGTGCTTTGTGATAGTGGAAGACTGCCGCTTGAATAAAGTCAATGCTTTCGAGTAGTATTCCAAGTGTGTAATGGGATTCATAATGTCCGCTGTCCAATTCAATACATTTTTCAAACACTACTGATGCTATATCGGCACGCCCGCCCTTGTAATAGACATTTCCGAGACGGTTCCAGAGGAAAACACTCTCTGGATCATCTTGCAGCAGTGCTATAATATGATCTTCTGCATCACTCATCCAGCAGGGCTGAAAGCCATCAAAAAGAAAAAGTTTTCCCTGCTCTGGAGAGGCAGGATCGAGCACGCGTTCCTCTGCAGTCATCGCAGCACTCTCGAATACCTTGCGCTCAAGACGCTCCCCCCATATCCAGTCACCAGCATGATTGCACTGAATACAGCGTACATACAAGGGAAATTGAATGAAATTTTTGATGGCTAGTTCGTTCTCGCTCACCATTTTCACTTGTTCGGCTGTCAGCTGCAGCAGCGGTTTGCCGATGTTGTACTTAGCACGGTGTCCGCAGCGCCGGCACGTTAAACTCTGCCGGTTTCTTCGAAAAGTCTTCGGTGTTTTATCGATGCCGTCCAGTATGTCTTGTAAATAAGTACCGGCGAGGCTTTCGCTCGTAAGCAGTGCCTCATTTACCGGTATTTTTTCCCCGTATAACATGGTGAAGAGCCCGGGGCTGATATGAAATGATTTCATGCATACAATTCCTTTCTCCTTTAATCATCGTATACAAACAGGTTTTCTCTATACCGGATCATTCTCGTATTCCAGCGGGGGTTTACGGAAACATACTCTCCAAGTAAATTGTATTGAAGGAATAAGTACGGAAAGTTTACGTTGGCTCCGAGACTCATCACCTGGCTGCCGCAGAACCTGGCATTCACATCGGTGAGCTTACAGCCATGGTCATTAATAAAGAACTGCAAGTTAAGAAAGCCGCTTTCTGCTATCGCTTCTGTGATTTTTTCAGCGGCCTCAATGAGCATTTTGTTATGTACAACGGTGCCGTCCAGGACGATTCCGCTTGAAACCCCGGTACGCTTGCGGGGGACCGCAGTAATAACCTTTCCATCATGGATATAGACATCAACGCTGTATTCATTCCCATCCAGATATTCCATGACAATGCGCCGCTCCTCTTCTGGATGGACTTCGAAGTAATCCTAAATATTCACGACTTTTTTCTCGTCATTTTTCAGTGCTTTTAAGAAATTATCTCTGTCTGCTAGAATTGCAAACCCGAGAGAGCCGTGACCATTTAATTGCTTTACCACTGTATACGTTTCGTTGGGAAAGCACTCGTTAATAATTTCCCGCAGCTCCTCCGAACGTGAAAATCCATAATATTCCGGTATGTGTTGATTGAGCCCAATTTCCTTTAAATAGTGATAGACACTTTCTTTGTTTATTAATATGTCAAATAACGGGGCTTTCGGCAGAGCCACCTTGGAAGGCACTCTCTCTCGAAAAGATTCGTAAACTTCAATTTCTTCGTGCAGAGCAGGAAAAATGGCATCTATGTCCTCTTCCTCTACAATTCCTAAAATGGCTCGTTGGTACTGCTCGGTTTCAGACAATGCTGGAATTTGATAGACCTTTTCACAAAATTGGTTCCCGGAGGTAATACTGCGCCGGTCCGCACCAACGATCCGCACGTTTTCTTTATCGAGCAGGCCCTGCATAATACCCTGCGCAGTCGGGCCGCCGATACCTGTCACTAGGACGTTCATTATTTTCATTTGTCATCTCCTCAGCTGTGGACAAAATTATATGAGTTTCTACACTTATATATGAAAAAAAGTATGCGATTACATGCTTGTATTTCCAAGGAATACACAGTGAAGGGATCATAAATATTAGGGACAGTATATCACGAAAAGACTCTATCAAAATACCTATTTAGGAAGAAATATCCTTGGAATGCCTGACCTTTCTTGTCACTTTAGTCAGTTAAGCGTATAATTTTCTATTAGTCTCTCGAAATATCCGTGATAGAGTAACGTAATGTAGAGGAGCCCTTTTCAATGGCACAAAAACAAAACTACAGCAGAGTATTAATTGCAGCTTTACTATTGTCCGGTTCATTTGTGGCTGTGTTAAACCAGACATTAATGATCACAGCCATTCCACCGATTATGAAAGAAATGAGCATTTCGGCGAATACAGGGCAGTGGCTGACGACGGTGTTCATGCTCGTTAATGGCATAATGATACCAATTACAGCGTTTTTAATTGAAAAATTTACAACCAGGCAGCTGTTTATAACAGCGATGAGTGTATTTGCATTTGGAACGCTCGTTTGCGGAATGGCCGATAATTTTTCAATACTCATCTTAGGGCGCATTATCCAATCAGCGGGTGCCGGTGTAATGCTGCCATTAATGCAGACCGTGTTTCTCCTTATTTTTCCGGTGGAGCGGCGCGGTACAGCAATGGGGTATATCGGACTAGTGATTTCCTTTGCTCCTGCTCTCGGACCCACACTGTCAGGGTGGGTGACGTCCAACTATGAGTGGCGATTTTTGTTCTGGTTTATCTTTCCTCTTTCCATCTTAATGATTTTTATTGCTTATAAAATAATGAGAAACGTCACTGAGCTTAAAAATCCAAAGGTGGACCCTTTATCGATTATGCTGTCTTCCCTTGGTTTTGGCGGGCTTCTTTACGGTTTTACGAGTGCCGGAAACAATGGCTGGGCAAGTCCATTGACGCTTATAGTGCTTGCTGTAGGAACGGCATCCCTGGTGATTTTTATCAAGCGCCAGCTCAGCATGGAACATCCTATGCTTGAATTCCGGGTCTTTCAGCAGCGTATCTTTATGATTTCTACCATGATTGGAATGGTCGGTTTTCTCGGCTTGATCGGCTCAGAAACACTAATACCTCTGTTTATGCAGAATATGCGCGGATTTACTGCGATGGAAGCAGGTCTTGTCCTGCTTCCGGGTGCTTTAATTTCAGGATTGATGGCACCCATTACTGGTAGAATTTTTGACCGGATCGGTGCCCGCTATCTGGCAATTACCGGCCTCACGATTATGAGCACTGCTACACTGGCTTTTGTACTGATTGATTCGGCTACGTCGATGACCTATCTTATGGTCACATATGCTGTACGGATGTTTGGCTTCTCCATGGTAATGATGCCGGTAAATACAGCGGGACTGAATCAAATGCCGCCTAAGCTGATTCCGCACGGGGCCGCGATGACTAACACGATGCGGCAGATGGCAGCCTCAGTTGGCACGGCCGTTCTTGTCACCACCATGACTACAACAGCTCAGACGGCCCGACATGCTGCAGAGCATCCCGATATTCTCGGGGTGAAGGTCGCGTTCTTTCTCATTTTTCTTCTATCCGTGGGAGCCCTGGGACTTTCCTTCTTTATACGGAAAACAGCCCCGCCGACTGATGAGGAGTGGGATGCGCAGCAGCGGGAAAAAACCAGGCAGAGCGGATGATACTGGCAGTTGCTTCCTTGATTGCTTACAAATAATTGTAACGAAAAGAAGGGAGACGATCGTGGTGGGAAACCTTGAACAGTGGTACGAACAGCAAAAAGGAAAGCACTTCTCTGAAAAAATCATAGAAGAGTGCGACCCTCACTCTTCAGTCCTTATCGTCATTGATATGGTAAATGGCTTTACAAAGCACGGAGCTCTCTATCACCCGAACATAGAAAGCCTGATTGCCCCGGTCAGCCGCACAATGAGGGAGGCAAAAGCGGCCAGCATGCCTATATTAGGCTTTGGAGATGCTCATGAAAAACAATCTGTGGAATTTACGATTTTTCCAGAACACTGTGTAGAAGGAACAGAGGAAGCAGAATTAGCAGAGGAACTGCAGGATGTCGGTATGGATGTATGGATTCCGAAAAGATCAACCAACGGTTTTTTGGAGGAATTATTTCAGGAGTGGCTTCAGGAAAATAAACACGTTCACACCTTTATCGTAACCGGCGACTGCACAGACATTTGTATTCTCCAGTTCGTGTTAAGTCTGACAGCCTACTTTACAAAGCAGGGCCATAAGAAAAATGTTATTGTGCCTGTCAATCTTGTAGACACCTTTTCTCATAATGAGCATCCGTCGCATGTCATGAACACCTTTTCATTCTATTTAATGGAACAGTCAGGGGCGGAGCTTGTGCAGTGGAAGCATAGTTTGTGATAGAAACGTCAGCTACGGTCATTATCGGAGAAACAGCAGGTGCTGCCGTTTCTCCGGACACTGGTTCCGCTAATTCCCCCAAATCATCCTTTTTTTCAGCTTAGGCGGACATTATGGCCGATATCACGTACATTCCCTGTCGGGAAGGAAGATTGTATTTGGCAACGATTCTTGATCTATACACCCGGGAAGTGGTGGGATGGCACTTATACCGTCATATGAGAAACCACCTGGTGCTGGATGCCCTGGAAGACGCGCATGAAGCGAAGAAGCCGCCCGAAGGACTGCTTCATCACTCCGACCGAGGCAAACAATATGCCTCGCATGAGTAC
>NZ_JBHIKY010000022.1:0-63058 GCF_042139015.1 Alteribacillus sp. HJP-4
AATAGAGGAATAAAAGGGTCCTTTTTTGAACTTCCGTTTTTGTTGGAGATAAAATGCAGGTTTTTCAGCAGCCTCGCTGCTCTTCCCACTGGAGTCTTCGGACTTGTCCCCTGCTATCTTCTATTTAGGTTACTACTTTTTCTATAAAAAGGGGCTTTTGCAACAGCCCCTTACGCTCCAGGCGGCGCCTGGCTTTCATCATGACGTCGATCGAGGTTAACGAATTTGTTATATTCCTTTATGAAGGCCAGTTCTACTGTGCCTACCGGACCGTTACGCTGCTTGGCGAGGATGATTTCAATGATGTTCTGGTTCTCTGCTTCTTGTTCGTAATAATCCTCTCTATACAAAAAAGAAACGATATCCGCATCCTGCTCAATACTTCCGGATTCTCTTAAATCGGACATCATCGGCCGTTTATCCTGCCTGGATTCCACGCCGCGGGAGAGCTGCGAAAGAGCTATAACCGGCACATCAAGTTCTCTTGCAAGTCCTTTTAAGCTTCTCGATATTTCAGATACTTCCTGCTGTCTGCTTTCCCCGCCTTTTGAAGACCCCTGTATCAGCTGCAGGTAATCAATCAAAATCATGCCGATGCCCCGTTCCTGTTTCAAACGGCGGCACTTGGCACGGATGTCATTTACTTTAATACCAGGGGAATCATCAATATATATACCGGCTCCAGAGAGGCTTCCCATTGCCATGGTTAGTTTTTCCCAGTCTTCCTCTTCCAGCGCGCCGGTTCTCATTCTCGTCGCGTCGATGTTTCCTTCAGCACAGAGCATTCTCTGGACGAGCTGAGTTGCTCCCATTTCCAAACTGAAAATCGCCACGTTTTCAGCTGTTTTTGTGGCCACATTTTGTGCAATATTTAAGGCAAAAGCGGTTTTCCCCATTGAAGGCCGTGCTGCGACAATAATCAAGTCGCTTCTCTGAAAACCTGCAGTCATACGATCGAGCTCCGCAAACCCGCTTGAAATGCCAGTTACATCGTTTTCCCGGCTCTGAAGCATTTCAATGTTATCATACGTTTCAATCAATACATCTTTTATGGAAACAAATGCCTGCGAGCTTCTCTGCTGCGCAACTTCCAGAATCGATTTTTCCGCATCATTGAGAATATCCTCTACTTCTTCTTCTGCGGCATAACCTTCAGATGCTATGTCAGTCGCTGCCCGGATCAGCCGGCGGAGCAATGACTTTTCCTGAACCGATCTGCTGTAATAGTCGACGTTGGCAGCTGTTGGCACAGAACCTGCCAGGTCATTTAAGTACGTAATGCCTCCAATTTCTTCGAGCCATTGATGGGTCTGTAAAGAAGACGTGACAGTCACAAGGTCGACCGGACTGCCTTTTTCTCCAAGCTCCAGCATGACACGATAGATGCGCTGGTGGGCCGCCCGGTAAAAGTCTTCGGGCGCCAGCCGTTCAGAGGCCGTGATTAACGATTCTGCTTCTAAGAAAATAGCTCCAAGCACCGCTTGTTCCGCTTCAATATTTTGAGGTGGGGTTCTGTCTGTAAATACTTCACTCATTGGTGCTTCCTGCCTTTCAGGTCGAGCCAATTCCTATTCTTCCTTCACATGTACATCGACAGTCGCCGTTACTTTTGGATGTATTTTTATCGGCACCTTGGTTACCCCTAACGTGCGGATAGGTTCTTTCATTTCAATTTTTCTTTTATCTATTTTTAAATCCATACTTTTCATCGTCTCTGCAATCTGCTTGGTTGAAACTGCTCCAAACAGCCGGCCGGCTTCACCTGCTTTGGCTGATATTTCAACGGTGGTGTTTTCGAGCTTCTCTTTATAGGCCTCTGCTTCAGCCAATTCTTTTTCATATTTTTTTTCGTTGCTTTTTTGTTTTGCTTCAAGATTTTTTAAATTGCCTTTTGTCGCTTCAACGGCAAGGTTGTTGGGGAGCAGGTAGTTTCTTGCATAACCTTCCGACACATTTTTTAATTCGCCTTTTTTACCCTTGCCTTTGACATCTTGTTTGAAAATCACTTTCATTCCTGTGTTCCTCCCTCCAGGTATTCATCAATCGATTCTTTTAATTGAGTTTCTGCTTCTTCATGGGTGGCGTCTGACAGCTGGGTTGCAGCATTTGTCAAATGGCCGCCCCCGTTCATTGCTTCCATGATAAGCTGCACATTCACATCCCCCAGAGAGCGTGCACTGATGCTTACCTTCCCATCCTGTCGAGTTGATATAACAAATGAACCTTTTACGTCATTCATGGTTAACAGCGTATCGGCTGCCTGAGCGATTAAAATTTGATCATACACCTCGTCCTCCGAAGCTACTGCAATGGCCATGCCATCCCGGTACAAAGAAGCTTTTTCAATTAAATGAGAGCGACGGACATATTGCTCGAGATCCTCTTTTAAGAGCATCTGTACAAGTGTGGTGTCCGCACCGTGGGATTTCAAAAACGAAGCGGCATCAAAAGTGCGTGATCCTGTACGGATCGCAAAGCTTTTCGTATCCACAATAATGCCGGCTAATAAAGCTGTTGATTCGAGTACATCCATATTTAATTTCTGTGGTTGATATTCTAACAGTTCTGTTACTAATTCGGAAGTAGAAGAGGCATACGGCTCCATATAAACAAGTACAGGATCTTTAATGAACTCTTCTCCCCGCCTGTGATGATCAAGAACTACGACACGGTCAACAATTTCTGAGAGCTTTGGTTCGATGACAAGCGAAGGTCTATGAGTATCGACAATCACCAGCAGTGTATGCCGAGTGAGCTCCTCCATCGCTTCTTCAGGTGTAATAAACTGTGACCAGAGATCATCATGCTTACCGACTTCTTCCATTAATTTTTTTACGTCAGGATTAATATCATTTGGGTCCACCACAATATAGGCATCGGTGTTATTCACTTCGGCTATCTTATGGACGCCGATCGCCGCCCCAATTGCATCCATATCAGGATTTTTATGCCCCATAATGATTACCTGGTCGCTTTCAAGGACAAAGTCGCGCAGGGCATGCGAAATAACCCGCGCCCTCACCCTTGTTCTTTTTTCAAGAGCATTGGATTTACCGCCGTAAAAACGAACCTTTCCGCTCGTTTCTTTAATTGCAACCTGGTCGCCCCCGCGCCCTAGCGCAAGATCAAGACTCGACTGCGCAAGGCTTCCCAGCTCACGCAGCGGTTCCTCACCGGTGCCGATCCCGATACTCAAGGTTATTGGGACTTTGTCTTTTCCAGTAGTTTCTCTGACTTCATCAAGTATTTCAAACTTTGTCTTTTCAAGCTGCTTCAGTGAACCATGATTCATAACGGCAATAAATCGATCCGGAGCAATGCTTCTCAGCAGCACTTGATGTTCATTCGCCCATGAATTTAAGGCAGAGGTCACATGGCTTTTCAGCCTGCTTTGTAATTGCTCGTCCATCCCCTGCGTCACTTCATCATAGTTATCAAGGTAGACCAGGCCGATGACCGACTGCTCTTCTTCATAAAGCAGCTTTGTCTGGACCGACTCGGTAATATCAAATAAATACAGTAGTCTTTCAGTTTGTCGTAAATAAACAAAGTAGTGGTGATCCTTTAACGTAATCTTCGTCTCCGCTGCCCCTTTTTTTATGGCAGGGATTAAATCAGGTGAAATGCGGTCGAGTGTTTCACCGGTAAATTCTTTAGGCATAAAATTTTTCATAAAGGGGTTGCCCCATTGGATTTGATACTCTTCGTTGTAAAGAATCATTCCGACAGGAAGTTCTGTTACCGCTTCTTCTCCGGCTTTATTCACCCGGTGGGTAAGCGTTCTGATGTATTGCTCAAGATCTCTTTCAAACGCTAATCGGGCCTGAATTACATAAATAAACAACAAAGCAAGCAGGCAGTATCCAAGCAGGCCCAGCTGCCATTGATATACAGTTAAAACACCGATGAAAAGAGCAGCAATAATAAATAATGCCACTACGTGAAAGCCGTGCCATCGTCTCAGTAAAAACTTCGGCATAATGTCAACCCCTACTTCTTGTCAGTTTCCATACGTTTTTTTAAATGGAATCCTAAATCAATTATACCTAAGATTCGAGCGAAAAGGAGAATAATTGGTAAAACTAACCCAGAAATAAGCATAATTATCGGAACAGCTTTGGTGATGGACTTCTTATAGCAATAGTAAAAAACCACACTAAAACCTTGAATAGCCATCGCCGTTTCCAGTAATGGAAAGAGGTTCCAAACGACAATAAATAAAGGGCTTCCCTCTTCTTCCATTCCAATATAAAAGATAATAGATGTAATCAAATAGTACCATAGCAGACTTCTAGGAAAATTCCATTCGCGGAACGGCGGGAAAGGCTCAGCCGGAGTTTTTAGGCGGCGAAGCACGATATGTGCGATGCCCTGGGAAAGACCGGCAAATGCAATCCCGGTAAATGCAATAATCAGCGGT
This sequence comes from Alteribacillus sp. HJP-4, assembly GCF_042139015.1. Taxonomy (NCBI): domain Bacteria; kingdom Bacillati; phylum Bacillota; class Bacilli; order Caryophanales; family Bacillaceae; genus Alteribacillus; species Alteribacillus sp. HJP-4. The sequence goes on from NZ_JBHIKY010000022.1 coordinate 4,421, forward strand.
CCCATATAACCGACCTGCGTAATCATTTCATTAAACATGTCGAGATTCTCTGACGGCTCCTGCCCCATTGCTCCGAGCATCGATTCCGCCTGAGTAACAGAATCCCGCATAATATCCTGCATAACTGACAATGGATCAATATCTAAAATAAGGACGGAGCCTGCATAAAGCAAGGTTAAAGCTGAAATATTTGCAATGGAGGTTCCCGCAAGTACCAGGAGCGCTTCTTTTTTCATATGAATTAAGGTTCCAGCTGTCACTCCGCCGGCTCCTGCAAGGAGTGTGAACGGCAGGCCGATACCGGCTCCGATTAAAATTGAAAGCAGCAACGTTACGGTAAACATCAAAAGACCCGGCTTTAAACCATGCCGGACAACGTAAATAATAAAAGGGAGAGGCAGAAACCATAACAGAATGGTTCCTAAAAATGGAATGAACAGAACGAGCAATAGCAGGACTATATATAATCCGCTCAAAACCGCTCCTTCTGTCAAACGTTTTGTTCGTTGCAAAAAGGTCACCTCGTCTAATGAAACACTATAAAGATCCACTTTTATTATCAATCTCTATATGTGTAAAAATGTGAAATTCATTCGTCTATTGTAGCCTATTCACTGCAAAAAAGAAAGGAGTAGCATAAAGCTTCATTCTAACAAAAGACAATGTGGGCATGTTCCCCTCAAAAATACCGATCCGCAAAAATTATGCGAATCGGCTGCATGTGTTTTATTTTTTCGTCTGTCCTGTTTATTTTTCTGCCGGGAGTTTGAAGGCTGAGGATTCCTGGTCAGCAGCATCTTATATGTGAGAGCCTGTGAATTATATCTACTTTACCTTTTTCTGAAGAAATATAAACCTCTTGAAATACAAAAAACCGCCCAGGGCAAATACCCTGAGCGGCGGCTGTATTAATATTATTACTGCTCCTTTACGTAAGGGAGCAGAGCTACATGACGGGAACGCTTGATCGCGCGTGTAAGCTGACGCTGGTACTTAGCGGAAGTACCTGTCACACGGCGAGGCAAGATTTTTCCGCGTTCAGAAACAAACTTCTTCAAAAGCTCTGTGTCTTTATAGTCAATTTTTTTAATTTTATTGACTGTAAAGTAACAGACCTTTCTGCGCTTTCCTCTGCGACGTGCCATCGTTTCAACCTCCTTTTATAAAAATGTTTATGATCGTTTACTTTTTATGATAGGGAAAGGGTGTCCTTAAAATGGCAGATCATCATCCGAGATGTCGATAGGCTTGCCGTCATCGGCGAATGGATCATCATTAAGATTCGAAGAACCTCTGCCTTGATCCTGCTTGCCCTGGTTTTGGTTTCCACCCTGGGAACCATATCCCTGAGAACCGCCGCCTCCAGAAGCATTGCGGGGCTCCAAAAACTGTACGCTTTCAGCTTGAACCTCGACGACGTTAACACGGCGGCCTTCCTGATTTTCATAGCTGCGGCTCTGCAGACGGCCGTCTACGCCGGCCAGGCTGCCTTTATTCAAATAGTTTGCAACATTTTCCGCTTGTTTTCTCCATACCACACAGTTAAGGAAGTCAGCTTCGCGTTCTCCCTGCTGGTTGGTAAACGGACGATTGACAGCAATCCCGAAGTTTGCTACAGCAACGCCATTCGGTGTATATCTCAATTCGGGGTCGCGGGTCAGGCGGCCGACCAGTACAACTCGATTTATCATCGGAACCCCTCCCAATTTTATTGTCGATTAATCTTCATCTTTTACAACTAGATGGCGGATTACATTGTCGTCCATTTTTACGAGACGATCAAATTCGTTTGTGGCCTGAGCGTCGCCCTTAATGTAAGTAACGACATAATAACCGTCTTTAAGATCATTGATCTCATAAGCTAGACGGCGTTTCCCCATTTCATCCACCTTTTCGATCTCCGCTCCATTGTTTGTCAAAACATTGTTGTAACGTTCAATGGTTTCTTTTACACCATTTTCATCCACGCTTGGAGCGATGATATAAAGAACTTCGTATTTACGCATACTGCGTCACCTCCTTTTGGTCTATGGCCCTGTCCATCAGACAGAGCAAGGAGCAAATTCAAAAAAGAAATTTTACTCGCAAGTTATGATTATAGCAGAACGAGCCGGGATTGACAATGTCATTACAGAAAAGAATTCAACACAGTTACTCATCAATGGACCGCTTTCGGAAGACTGCAATAGTCAATACAACTGCAGCGCAGGCCCAGCCGCTGAGTACAGCAAGATACTCTGCAATATCCCGTGCTGCAGCACCGCCCTCGAGCTCCCGCGCTAAAAATTCCAACTGGAAGTTTGGAAGATATTCAAGAAATTGAAGCGCAGAATATTCTTGGATAAACGAGTAATAAATTGACCCCATTCCCAGCACAAATATTACAGGCACAATAACAACAGAAGCTTCCATTAACGATCTTGTCAACAGTCCGAGAATGGTACCAAGCCCAATAAAAAATAAAAGAGATATTCCAAACGCCAGGATAGTCAAAGCGGGATTTGTCATTTCATAATCTAAAATAAAAAGACAGAGAATCATCGTCACAACCGTTAATACGATACTGACAAGACTTTTACCAGCAAGAATATCGATGGTGGAAGCAGGAGACATCATCAGGCCCCGCAGCGTATTTTTCTCTTTTTCCTCTGCAATAATGGCACTTTGCACGAATGTACCCACAGCGGAAAACGTCATATTGATCACGAGAAAATAAATTTCAATGGATACCGTTTCTGAACGGCTGAACATGAGAGCGAACACCAAAGGCATGAGAAGGGTCGTCAACACAAACATGTTTTTCGAAAGGTCCTTGAGATCCTTTTCAAAAATGGCATACATTCTTTTAAAAGAAAGTGTCATACAAGCGCCCTCCCTGTCACATTAACAAATATATCGCCCAGCGTCGGTTCATTTGTCCGCATGGAAATAACTTGATCTTCAGTCATGTACTTATACAGTTCCCCTGCACTTTCCGGACCGTTTTTCATGACAATATTTCCACCATTCTTCAGTTCTACCGTAATCGTGTTGTCAGAAAAGCTGCGCCGCAGACTTTTAGGTTCATCCAGCAGCTTAACCCGGCCATCAAAAAGAAAGGCGACCCTGTCACACAATTCTTCTGCCTCGTTCATATCGTGGGTCGTTAAAAAGATTGTCGTTCCTTTCTCATTTAATTTACGTAATTCTTTATGAATCAGGATGGAGGTAGCTGGATCCAGCGCGGCGGTCGGCTCATCCAGAAACAATAAATCAGGCTCATGCAGCAGTGCTCTGGCTAAAATGACCCTCTGCATCATCCCTTTTGAAAGCTTAGCTGCAGTTTTCTTTTCTTCTCCCTGTAAATTAACTGCTTCGAGCACTTCTTGGATTCGTTTTAAAGGAATTCCGTAGAGAGCACAATAAAGTTTAAGATTTTCATAGATGGAAAGCCGCTGATATAATCCGCTGTTATCCGTCATTACCCCGATCTTTTTAAGGTAACGCGGGCTGTTAATTTTAGCGGCAGAAACGTGAAAGACACTCGCGTTTCCTGTGGTCGGTTCAAGCTGGCCGGTTAAAATTTTAATGGTTGTGGTTTTCCCAGCACCACTCGGTCCAAGAAAGCCAAAAATCTCACCCTTTTTTACAGAAAAATCCATATCCTCCAGAGCGGTCTTATTCGCAAATTCTTTTTTTAAGCCATCAACATGAATAATGTTTTCCATTGCTTTGCTCCTCTTCTGCCTGTTACTCAAGCGGTTTTTTCATCCCCAACAGCATAAAGGAACAGGAGCCGGCCGACATCATATTTTCGATAAAAGGAGCTATGACATTGGTGAGTGGAGCTATTTCAGCCCGAGCATACTTTTCAACTCTGCCATCTTGCTTTTGGAAAGAGGAATTTCTGATTGAACACTGTCTTCCAGCCTTAAGCTGTAACTATTTCTTGTCCAGGTGATAACCTCTCGTACCCTCTGAAGATTCACAATATAGGAACGGTGGCACCGAAAAAAACCAAATGATTGAAGCTTTCCTTCCAAATCGTTAAGTGTGAAAACGCAAGGGAATGATTCTCCACGGATATGGACACTGGACTGTCCATCATGGCTCTCGATATAATCTATTTCAGGAGGATCGAATAGAAGCATTTTATCATTTACTTTTGTCGGTATTTTATGAAAACGAAGCGGCTCTGCTTCTGCTTCCTCCACCATTTCTGCAGACGTATCCTCTATTTCTCGTGTTTCAGGCTTCACGTCGATTGACTGCAGCCCTTTGTCATCCAGGCGGTAAATTCTCTCCGTAAAGATTATGGCACTTTCCATGTTGCTCGTCAGAACTAAAATTCCATTTCCTTTCAATTTCAAGTGCCGGATCAGCTTTACAAAAATTCGTTTTGTTTCAGTATCTACATTCTGGTCCGGCTCTTCTAATATATAAAGACAGGGATCCTGCAATAGCAGTTTGGCCATCTGAAGCCGGCGTATCTTTGAATAAGGCAGGTCCTTTACGCGCGTCTGTTTGTCACCGGTCATTTGAAGATGCTCATAAACCTCAGCTAAAGTTACCTGCGATCCGTACAATCGTTTAAAAAATATCAAGTAATCCTTTACCCGCAGTCGCTCATACACACCATCATCAAGAAATAATATGCCAAGCCCCCGTATCTGAGAGGCTTCTCCCAGCTGCACAGGCTTATCTGCCACCCTGATTTCACCGGCTGCCAAAAATTCTTTACCTGATATAAAATCGAGCAGAATGCGGCGCACCTCTATACTTGAATGTATTGCCACTGCATTTCCTTCCTCGACTTCAAGCTGAAACGCCGGAAAGATTACGGTATCCTGGCGGTGTTTTTCCGCATCTATTATTTTTAATATAGACAAACTACCACCCCCCCACATTGCCTTTTTCTAAATTAATCATACACGAATTTATCCATGCCAAAACAGGAAGAAAAAAAGAAAAACCGTCGTGACAGACGGCCTTTCTTCTTTACACTATACGTTAAATCGAAAATGAACGACGTCTCCGTCCTTCACCACATAGTCCTTCCCTTCGAGACGAACCTTTCCTGCTTCTTTCGCCTGTGCCATTGCCCCGGCTGTTACGAGAGCATCATAGCTGACAACCTCTGCGCGTATAAAGCCTCTTTCAAAATCGGTATGAATAACACCGGCTGCCTGTGGCGCCTTCGTACCGCTGCGGATTGTCCAGGCTCTCACTTCCTGTTCACCAGCAGTAAAATAAGTCTCGAGTCCAAGCAATGAATAGGCTGCCCGAATCAACTGATCAAGACCTGATTCTTCTATACCAAGCTCTTCTAAGAATTCCATTTTCTCTTCTCCGTCGAGCTCTGCAATCTCTGATTCTATTTTTGCACAGACAGTAATGACCTCCGACTCTTCTTCGGCGGCCAGCTGCTTGACCTTTTTCACATATTCATTGTCCTCGCCGAGAAGATCCTCTTCACTTACATTTGCAGCGTACAGTACCGGCTTCATTGTCAGAAGCTGAAAGCCGTGAACAATCTTTTTCTCCGTATCAGTCAGCTCGAGACTGCGGGCCGGCTTTTCCTCTTCAAATGCCGCAATGAGTTTTTTCAATACCTCGTACTCTGCCATGGCGTCCTTGTCTTTTGACTTTGCCAGCTTCGCCACCTTTGCCGCTCTTTTTTCAATCGATTCGAGATCAGCTAGAATCAGCTCGAGATTAATAATTTCAATATCCCGAATCGGGTCTACACTGCCCGACACATGAGTAATATCCCCGTCATCGAAACAGCGGACAACATGGGAGATAGCATCGACCTGGCGTATATGGGAGAGAAATTTATTTCCGAGTCCTTCTCCTTTGCTGGCCCCTTCAACAATACCTGCAATGTCAGTAAACTCGAACGCCGTAGGAATCGTTTTTTTGGGCGACACAAGCTCTGTAAGCTTCTGCAGCCGGAAATCAGGAACTTCTACAATCCCGACGTTTGGATCTATGGTACAAAACGGATAGTTTGCTGATTCCGCTCCAGCCTGAGTAATGGCATTAAATAATGTAGACTTCCCGACATTCGGAAGGCCTACAATGCCTGTTGTTAAAGCCATAAAAATTCACTTCCTTCTAAATGTAAAAAAACAAAAAGAGTTATATCCTTCCCAATTATAGAAAGAAGTAAAGAAAAGCGCAAGCACCCCCGGAAAAATCCTTAATTATTGGCATGCTCCGTAACTTTTTTCATCTTCTTAGTGAATTCCCGGCGCGGGAGCATCACACTATGGCCACAGCCCTGACATTTAATGCGGATATCGGCCCCCATCCGTATTATTTTCCAGCGGTTTTCGCCGCATGGATGCGGTTTTTTCATTTCAACAATGTCATGCAGCTCGTACGGTACTCCCGCCATTTCAGACACCTCGCTTTAATACTGTTGCAAGCTTGTAAATTATATTTATTATCCTATCCTATCCTCTTGAAATAAACAATCACCCAGTCTTCCCAATATCCTTATTTCCAGGGAAATAAAATTTCTCATTTAATTGAGCTTAAGCGAAGCCACCGCCGACTTCTCCGGACAATGGTTCCGTTATCAGCTGAAAAGGAAGCCAAATTCTTTGTCCAGCAGGCAAATAGCGCACCTCATGTCCGCCTCCTATTCAAAAAGAGGGAAATTTGATAGAATACCGGAACTCCTGTCCGCATGCATCTTCCACTCAATATAATTTTTCGCTGTTACAATCGACCGCGTTCCGTGCTCAGTCCCCGCGAAGAGCGTTCACCTGAATTGAAAATGACCTGAAAAATTAATTCATTTTTTATGAGAAATAAAAAAAGGATGAATTAACACCATGATTAATAAGTATAAATTTAAAAATCCATATAACGGGTATAAGAAACCAACAAGGCTTGCAAATCCAAATGTCGTCACTGGCAGCATCAGACTTAAAAGCAGAATGGCCAACATCCACCCCGGCGCAGAAAACATGGGCTGAAGCCGGCTGACCAGGCCGAATAATCCTGAAGCAGCCGTAGTAAATATCGCTGCCCATAAAAGGACAGTCATAATCATCGTCATATACCCGGGGAAGGATTCCATGATTGCAAACAATGGTATTTCATAAAGCAAAATGTCTTCAGCAGCTTTCACGAGAGAAGCGTTATAAAGAAGGGAAACTCCTCCTAGTACAACGCCGCTGCCAACACTAGCGACAATAATTTCCTGCCTGCGCTTTATTTTTTTTCCGGCAGCCGACAACACGGCCACGAGCGGAAGTAAATTCAACGACGTGAAGGTAAAGGCAGCTGTCCAGTTGCTTTGATGATTCCAGCTGCTGACACCAACTGCACTATCCTCGTGGTTGAAAAACCAAAGAAGCACGGCGCCGAGACAGATAATCAAAATTGGCATCAACACTCCATTGATCTCTGTCAAACCCTTGATCCCCCTGGCAGCTGTGAGGATCAACAGCACGAACATGAATAAAATGCCGCTCGAATACGGAATATGAAACATTTCCAGGGCAGCTCCCCCACCAGCTATCATGACACCGGTGGTTGTAAATAAATAAAAAATAATAATGACATCATACCACTTGGACACCTTCGGACCCATCAGTACTGTCAGTACAGCAGAATAATCTTTTGTTTGATGCTGAAAGCTGACGGTCATGACAACATAACAGGAGATGATAAACATGATCATAAACAACACGATAGCAAGTCCGCTCTCATGCCCAAAAAATTGCCAGATTTCTCGTCCTGAAGCATAGCCAGCGCCAATCGTCGTTCCAATTATTAAAAACATCCATTTTAGTCCGTCTGCTATCATTGCTCTCTCCCTTAACTGGAATGTCGATACTTGTCCAATGCGTATAGAAAATAAAAATGGTTCCTATACTGGAACTAGTATGAAAAAGGAGAGACCAATATGCTTGGAAAAAAACCGATTACGGAACGACCAGCCTTTTCCGCGAGAATACATGCTGATCAGCATCGCTCTTATCTAAAGCTCGCATCTTCCTTAAAGGAACTGATACAGACGATTCCTGTTTCACGCGACATTGTGATTGTCTGTATTGGCACAGACCGCTCCACGGGGGACTCCCTGGGGCCGCTGACGGGAACAATGCTTCAAAAAGCACGCTTAAAAAGAGTTCACGTACACGGAACTCTGGCGGCGCCAGTTCACGCCGTTAATTTAGAGGAAACGCTTGCTGATATAGTCCAGAAATACCGAAATCCTTTCCTCATCGCTGTCGATGCCTGCCTCGGGCGTCTAAAAAATGTAGGAACTATCTCCTTGGCTGAGGGGCCGGTCATGCCCGGTGCAGCAATGAATAAGAAGCTTCCTCCTGTCGGAGATGTTCATATTACCGGCATCGTTAATGTAAGCGGTATGATGGAATATTTCGTCCTGCAGAATACAAGGCTGCATATGGTTATGACGATCGCAGAGTGTATTTCTGAAGGATTTATCCATGCAGATAGACAATTATCACTGCGCCAATCCCCTCCTTCTGTTACAACGCTGCCAAAAACGTATTTAACATCTAAAGATGTTTCAAAAAAAGAACCAGTTCGTCCATAGAAAAAAGCGCAAGCGTCCCGGAGTACGCTTGCGCTAAATTATTTTTCCAGAAGATGTAAAATTCTCTCAAGATCATCCTCTGTCATAAATTCTATTTCTATTTTCCCTTTTCGCTTTCCTTTTTTTATAGAAACAGACGTTCCAAAAAAGGAGCGGAGTTCTTCTTCCTTAGACTGAATGAAAACCGAAGGCTTTTTCTTGTCTTTTTCTTTTGTTTCACGTGAAACACTCTTTTGATTCAACAGCTGCACTAATTCTTCTGTCTGTCGGACGTTTAACTCGTCATCGATAATTTTTTCGGCTGCTTTCAGAGCAAGCTCCTGGTTTTTTAAGCCAAGCAGAGCCCGGCCATGCCCCATCGTGATGGATTGATCAAAGACCTTATCCTGAACCGGCTTTGGAAGCTGCAGAAGCCGCATGTGGTTAGCGATATGAGGGCGGCTTTTACCTAGACGTTTGGAAAGCTCATCCTGTGTCAAATTCAAATATGTCATTAATTTTTCGTAGGCTATTGCTTCCTCTATCGCATTTAAATTCTCACGCTGCAGGTTTTCAATAAGAGCTATTTCCATCATTTTTTCATCATCAAGGTCCTTCACTACCGCAGGTACAGTCTCGAGACCGGCTTCCTTAGCTGCTCTAAAACGCCGCTCTCCCGCTACAATTTCGAACCCCTTAATGCTTTTCCGAACGATTAATGGCTGGAGCACACCATGTTTAGATATGGATGTTTTTAATTCATCAATCGCATCGCCGGAGAAGTTTTTTCGAGGCTGGTAAGGATTGGGACGGAGATTTTTCATTTTAATTTCCTTAATGACATCATCCTTACCTCTTGTTTCGTCCGGAAATAGAGCATTTAACCCTCTGCCAAGTCCTTTAGCCACCGGCAACCACTTCCTTTGCTAAGTCTAAATAAACCTCTGCTCCCCTTGATTTTGCATCGTACAAAATAATCGGGAGCCCATGACTTGGTGCTTCACCTAACCGGACATTTCTTGGAATAATCGTTTCAAAAACCTTATCCCTGAAATACTTTTTCACCTCTTCAATCACTTGAATACCGAGGTTTGTCCGCGCATCAAGCATTGTCAACACCACTCCTTCAATGGATAAATGAGTGTTTAAATGCTTTTGTACCAGGCGGACTGTATTTAACAGCTGGCTGAGTCCTTCCAGTGCATAATACTCACATTGAACAGGAATCAGCACAGAGTCGGAAGCCGTCAACGCATTGATAGTCAACAGCCCAAGAGATGGCGGGCAGTCAATAATCATATAATCGTAATCTTTATCAACATTACTCAGCGCCTTTTTCAGACGGACTTCCCTCGAAATGGTCGGAACGAGTTCAATCTCCGCTCCGGAAAGCTGAATGGTGGCAGGAACCACGTCCAGGTTGTCCACGCTCGATGGCCGGATCACCTGTGAGATGTCTGTATCTTCTACCAGCAGGTTGTACACACATTCATCTACGTCCCCTTTTTCTATTCCAGCACCGCTCGTTGCATTTCCCTGCGGATCAATGTCAACAAGTAATACTTTCTTACCTATGTAAGCCAGACAGGCGCTGATATTAACTGAAGTGGTGGTTTTTCCTACTCCGCCCTTCTGGTTGGCGACAGCAATAATTTTTGCCATCGTTACACCTACTTTCCTCTAGCTGCTCTTGTATTCGAATATTTGCTAAATCATTTAGTATATCGCTGTAATTCAGCATGACTTCCTTTTATTCTATCATGTTTTCAGAAAAATTTCGCAAAGGTTTTTTCGACAACTTTATAGGATTTCCGTTTCATAAGACAGGAAAAGATAAAATCTTAATATAGAAATAGGGAAGTTTGTCGTGAGTTAAATGTAAACTTCCTCCTGGTTTATTACTTTATCACCCGGGAAATAAAATCAAAAAAACGCATCCAAAGGAACAACTGCCATTTAGGCAGAAAAAATAGTCTAACATGCTGCTGCACGGTAGACTATTTCTTCGGTATCCGAATCGTAAACTGATAATATTCCTCATGTTCTTCTTCGTCCGTATCAATGGTCATTCCGCTTTTTACGACCATATCAACCGATTGCCGGATTGTGTTCATCGCAAGTCTGGTATCCTTAGAATAATGCTTGCGAGCCGGGCGTTTCTTCTTTGGCTTGTCTTCCTGAAGTGATTTAATACGCTCTTCTGTCTGCTTCACATTCCATTCTTTTTCAATAAGCTCTTCTAAGATTGAAATCTGCTGCGCCTCCTCCTTCACTACCAGGAGGGCACGGGCATGGCGCTCTGTAATCTTTCTTTCCTTTAATGCCTGCTGCACTGGTTCTGTGAGCTGAAGAAGCCTTAATTTATTCGCAACTGTTGATTGTCCTTTACCGAGTCGCTGAGCGAGGCTTTCCTGGGTTAGCCCGTGAAGCTCCAGTAGCCTTGCGTAAGCTGTTGCTTCTTCTATAGCTGTCAGTTCTTCGCGCTGTAAATTTTCAATCAAAGCTACGGAAGCAGTTTGTGTATCATTAAAATCTTTTATAATTGCAGGAATCTGTTCCATTTCAAGGCTCATTACAGCCCGCCAGCGCCGTTCCCCTGCAATAATTTCATATTTTCCGTCCCGCTCACGTACCGTGATTGGCTGCAGCAGACCATGCGTGCGAATTGATTGTGCAAGCTCCGCAATCTTTTCCTCCTGGAAAATCGTACGCGGTTGAAATGGATTGGCGGAAATATCTTGAACTGGCAGCTGCCGGACCTCCTCCTGCGGGTGCTCGTGCTCTTTCCCAGTTTTTTCTTCTTCCTGATCACCAATTCCAAACCATTTCTGAATGGATTGCTTCACTGCCCCACACCACCTTACTTAAAAACTACGGATCTATAATATTCGCCGAATTAGGAGCTGATTCCTTCTTTGACGAAGTGATAAAGGTCGTCATCTGCGTTACATTTTACCATGATCGCAACCATTGTCTACCATTAACCACTACATAATCGGTTTTTTAGAAGGGGTTCCAGGCTTGCGGGGATAGGCTTTCGGCGTTGACTTGATTTTTTCTATTTTTAATATACTCCGTACACTTTTTTCTGCCGGAAGCGTTAAAGAAACTGAGTTGAGCCACTCGCCTCCGAGTATATTACAGGCACGGTCCGCTTCGTTCTTTTCATCGGGGCCTCCTGCACCTTTTAATGCAATAAATATTCCTCCTTTTTTCACAAAAGGGAGACATAATTCTGTGAGCGTCGGCATGCCGGCTACTGCTCTTGCCAGCGCTGCATCATAGCTGTCTCGATGATGTTTATTCCGTGCAAGCAATTCTGCACGTGCGTGAATAAACTGCGCATCCTGCAGGCCGAGTTCTTTGGATAGTTCGGTTAAAAAAGTCATTCTTTTTTTAAGAGAATCAACAATAACCACCTTTAAATGCGGGAAACAGATCTTCAGCGGCAGACTTGGAAAACCGGCACCGGCGCCAATATCAATAATATTCATCGGCTTTTTAAAATCATACGCAGCAGCTGCCGTAATCGAATCATAAAAATGCTTCTCATACACTTCATCTTCATTTGTAATACTGGTTAAATTCATTTTATTGTTCCATTCGATCAACAGCTGATAATAGCTGTCAAACTGCCGCAGCTGATGCTCTGAGAGTTCGACACCAATATCTGCGGCCCAATCTTTAAATTTAAGCTTACTCATATTACACATACTCCTCCAACAAGGATGTTGTTCGGTCGGTTATCAGTCTCACACTTTAACCGGCAGAAAAAAGTCGGAAGGCAAATAAATGGCGCCTCCCGAAAAAGTTTTGTCTATGCTTCTTGTACCTTCGCCATCCTGCCCTGCTCAATATAAACGAGCAATATAGAGATATCTGACGGATTCACGCCGGATACCCTGGAGGCCTGACCGACGGAGAGCGGCCTTACTTCAGCAAGCTTCTGCCTTGCTTCCGTAGCAATTCCGGAGATGGCTTCATAGTCGAGATTTTCCGGTATCCGTTTCTCTTCCATCTTTTTCATCCGTTCCACTTGTTCGAGCTGTTTGGCAATATATCCTTCATATTTTGTCTGAATTTCCACCTGCTCTGCAACATCCGGAGTCAGCGTTTCTTCCCCCGGTACAAATGGGATAATATCGTCATAGCCGAGCTCCGGCCTCTTTAACAGATGTGCTGCAGAAACAGCTTCCTTCATAGGAGAGGACTGTTTCGCCTCGAGCATTTTCTGCAGCTCTTGATCGGGCTTTACGATTGTTTTTTCAAGCCGTTGTTTTTCTTCGGCAATTTTTTCTTTTTTGCGGGAGTAACGCTCAAAACGCTCATCTGATATCAGGCCGATCTCATGCCCAATCTCAGTCAGCCGTAAATCGGCATTATCATGACGCAGCAGCAGGCGGTATTCTGCCCGGGACGTAAGAAGTCTGTAAGGCTCGTTGGTTCCTTTTGTGACTAGATCATCAATCATCACGCCAATATACGCGTCCGAGCGGTCAAGAATGACCCCTTTTTTCCCCTGTGCTTTACAAGCCGCATTAATACCTGCCATTACTCCCTGGCCTGCTGCTTCCTCGTAACCTGACGTGCCATTGATTTGACCGGCAGTGAACAGGTTTTCCACATTTTTTGTCTCGAGCGTCGGCCACAGCTGGGTAGGCACGATTGCATCGTATTCAATCGCATAGCCGGGACGCATCATTCTCACGTTCTCAAGGCCCGGAATTGTTTTTAGCATATTAAATTGAACATCTTCCGGCAGGCTTGTAGAAAGCCCCTGGACATATACCTCTTTTGTGTTTCTTCCTTCTGGCTCAAGAAAGATCTGATGCTTCGGCTTGTCATTAAATCGGACAATTTTATCCTCTATTGATGGACAATAGCGGGGGCCTGTGCCTTCAATCATCCCTGAATACATCGGGGAACGCGTCAAATTGTCATTAATAATTTGATGTGTTGCTTCCCCGGTGTAGGTGAGCCAGCACGGAAGCTGATCAGTAATATACTTGGTGGTTTCATAGGAAAACGCACGAGGTTTGTCATCCCCCGGCTGGATCTCCGTTTTTTCGTAGTCAATACTGCTGCTGTTTACGCGTGGAGGCGTTCCTGTTTTGAAACGGACAAGTTCAAATCCGAGCTTTTTCAAACTGTGTGACAAATTAATGGAGGGCTGCATATTATTAGGGCCACTCTCATAGGCCAATTCGCCGAGAATAATTTTCCCCCGCAGATACGTGCCAGTCGTAACAATGACTGTTTTTCCCTGGTAAGCTGCTCCAGTATTCGTTACAACTCCTTTACAGACGCCGTCCTCTACAAGCAGCTCCTCCACCATGCCCTGGCGGAGAGTAAGGTTTTCTTCTTCTTCAAGTGTGTTTTTCATCTCATGCTGATACATAAACTTATCCGCCTGAGCACGCAGTGCCCGCACTGCTGGGCCTTTTCCTGTATTAAGCATACGCATTTGAATGTGTGTTTTATCAATATTTCGTGCCATTTCTCCACCGAGAGCATCAATTTCACGCACAACAATGCCTTTTGCAGGTCCGCCTACCGACGGGTTACACGGCATAAAAGCTACGGCATCAAGATTTAATGTCAGCATCAGCGTTTTGGATCCCATGCGTGCAGCGGCAAGGCCTGCTTCGACTCCGGCATGACCGGCACCGATGACAATAACGTCGTAGGTTCCGCCTTCATATCTCATCATTTATTCCTCCTTCAATTTCAATAGTTGATTATTTTCCAAGGCAAAATTGTGAAAACAATTGATCAATTAAACTGTCATGCACATTTTCACCAATAATTTCTCCAAGCTGTTCCCAGGCTCTAGTAATATCAATTTGAACCATATCCACGGGGACTCCTGCTTCTGCCGCATCGAGAGCATCAATCACAGAACGTTTAGCTTGATTCAACAGCCCAATGTGGCGGGCGTTGGAAATATAGCTTAAATCTGCTCCTTCTACACCTTCTTCAAAGAACAGCTCTGCTATTGCTTGTTCGAGTTCCTCAATTCCTTCATCCTTGAGGAGGGAGGCTGCGATGATTGGACGTCCTGCAGCATTCTCTCTTACCACATCTTCATTTACTTTTTTAGGAAGGTCTGTTTTGTTCAACAAAATAATAGCATTTAATCCATGAATAGCTTGAAAGAGTGCTTCGTCCTCCTTCGTCAGCTCGTCTGCACTATTAAGAACAAGTAATATAAGATCTGCTTCCTTTAATACCTGCCGGGACCGTTCTACTCCAATCTTTTCTACAATATCCTCTGTTTCGCGGATTCCGGCTGTATCAATTAATCGCAGCGGCACACCTCGCACATTGACATATTCCTCAATAACATCCCTGGTTGTACCAGGTACATCAGTTACTATTGCTTTATTTTCATGAACGAGACTGTTCATTAACGATGATTTACCAACATTCGGTCTTCCAATGATAGCTGTAGCAAGCCCTTCACGTAAAATCTTTCCCTGCTTGGCGGTCTGCAGCAGCTTTTCTATTTCGACTTTCACGTCGGAAGCTTTTTCTTGTAAAAGCTCAATCGTCAGTGATTCTGCATCATATTCAGGATAGTCAATGTTAACCTCTACATGAGCTACGGTTTCAAGCAGCTGCCGGCGCAGCCTCCGAATTTTTTCAGATAGTCTGCCATCCACCTGTTTAAATGCTACATTCATCGCTCTATCAGTTTTTGCACGGATTAAATCCATTACGCCCTCAGCCTGAGAAAGATCAATTCGTCCATTTAAAAACGCACGCTTGGTAAACTCTCCCGGCTCCGCAAGCCGGGCTCCACTGCTCAGCACGATGTCGAGCACTCGATTGACCGACACCAGCCCGCCGTGGCAATTGATTTCGACAATGTCCTCGCGAGTAAAGGTCTTCGGAGCGCGAAGAACAGAAACCATGACCTCCTCTATATTTTTTCCCGTTTCCGGGTCACTAATATGACCGTAATGAATCGTATGCGTTTCCGCTTCGGATAACTGCTGCCGGCCTTTATATATTGTATCGACAATCGAAAACGCCTGACTGCCGCTTAACCTGACAATTGCGATGGCACCTTCTCCGGAAGGGGTCGAAATTGCAGCTATTGTATCCATTTCCATGTTTCTTCCCCTCCTTTTTCAGGGTTTATCTATAAATTTAGAGGCTCAACTTTCATTGTGCGAAAGTTGAGTTAGAGATAATAATTTTTAGTATTCCCTAACATAACAGAATAGCACATACAGGCTGAAAGAGAAAGATGAGTGTATCCACATGTGGATAACTATTTCTCGGTGTTATTCATTTTATTATCCACAAATCAGCAGCAGGAAAAACGTATAGATAATAAAAGCTGAGCGGACAAAAAAATGCCCGGTCAATGGCTGACCAGGCATTTTCAGTAACAGTAAGAATCCGGAATGTACAGTTATTGATTTCGAAGTGCTATGACCACGTGTCTTCTTGGTTCGGTGCCGTCTGAATACGTTTCAATATCGGTTGAATTCTGAAGAGCCGTATGAATAATCTTTCTTTCTCTTGCATTCATAGGTTCGAGTACTACTTTTCTGCCTGTTCTTCTCGCTTTATCAGCAAGTCTGTCCGCTAAATGTTCCAAAGCTTCCTGGCGTCGTTCCCGGTAATTTTCTGCGTCGAGAATGATACGTGCATACTTATCGGAATTCCGGTTGGCTACTAGATTGACTAGATACTGCAGAGAATCAAGAGTTTTTCCACGCTTTCCGATTAACACGCCGATATCTTTACCGATTAGTTGAAATTCTGTCTCGCGACCTTTATTTATAAGCTCAATATCGACATCCACCTGCATGTCCAAAATTACCTGACGGAGAAACGCAGCAGCCTCCTCGACCGGGTCAATTTTTGGAGCTGCTTCTATTACAGCCGGTTTGAAGCCGATAATACCGAAGAATCCTTTCGATCCTTGATCAAGCACCTCATATTCTATTTCCTCTTGACTATTTACTTCTAGTTTTTGCATGGCAAGTGAAATAGCTTCATCTACTGTTTTTCCGGAAATCTTTACTGTTTTCACTTTTTCTCCGCTCCTCCCGTTTTAGCAGCAGCTTTAGCGTCAGCTCTTTTTCTTGCTCCAGGACCGGTGATGAAATAAGTCTGAACAATCATGAAGAGGTTACCGACAACCCAATACAATGCCAGTGCTGACGGGAAGAAGAAGGCAAAACCAGTAATCATAAATGGCATCATATACATAATGATTTTCATTTGCGGATTATCTGTCACCATCATCATTTTCTGCTGGATAAATGTTGTCACCCCGGCAACAAGCGGTAAAATATAATCCGGCTGGCCAAGCTCAAACCATAGGAATTGATGCTGTTCTATCTCTCTAGTCCGCATAATTGCGTGATAAAAAGCGATTAAAATCGGCATTTGGATGAGAATAGGAAAACATCCCGCCAGCGGATTTATGTTCTTTTCCTGAAAGAGCTTCATCGTTTCCTGCTGGAGCTGCTGCTGGGTTTTTTGATCTTTTGCGCTATATTTCTCTCTTAATTTCTGCATTTCAGGCTGCAATTCCTGCATGCCTCGTGCACTTTTTGTCTGTTTAATCATTAATGGCATAATGACAAGCCGGATAATTAAAGTAACAAAAATAATAGACAATCCATAGCTTCCTCCAGCCCATCCAGCCATATGTATAAGCAGCCATGAAAGCGGATATACGAAAAATGAATTCCAAAATCCTTCACTCTCTGCATTTATCGGTTCATCAATTTCAAGACATCCAGTCATCAGTACCATCATAGTGACAAGCACTGCAGTGAGTCCTAATTTCTTGTACACGAGTACTTTCCTCCTTGGCGACCACGCATCCTCCCCATTGGAGACATACTTACGCCTTTATTTAAGCATTATTTTGAAAAGAGATTTTATGGAAGCGCCACACTACCACCACTCATTTTAGCTGAGTGTTAGAAATAAATAAAGACACAGAATAAATATGATAGAAAAATAGTTAGAAACAAAGTTAAGTAAAGGATTTTGGCTGTTTTTTTAAAACCTTTGCTTTTCTAGCCACATGTTCGAGGCTCTTAATTATTTCCGTAAAAGTCATTTCCAGCACTGGTTTTCGTGCAATAATCACATAATCATTTCCTGACTCGAGCCGGTCTCCCATTTCTCTTACAGCCTCTCTTAATAAACGCTTGATGCGGTTTCTTGTCACAGCATTTCCAATCTTTTTACTGACTGTCAGGCCTGTCCTGTGCTCCTGCTGCCCGGGTTTATTGAGTATATATAATACAAACTGCCGGTTTGCAAAGGAGGCCCCTTTCTCAAATACCTTGCTGAATTCATGATTTTTTTTGATACGCTGTTCCTTTTTCATAGAGATCCTCCCCGCCTCCCAGACATTTGCATTGAAGCTTATTAAAAGTGAAAAAAAGACCACTGTGAAATGCAGTGGCCTTAAGCAGACAATAATTTTCTTCCTTTACGGCGACGGTTTTTCAGCACCTGGCGTCCGTTCTTTGTGCTCATGCGTGCACGAAATCCGTGTACTTTTTTACGCTTGCGGTTATTGGGATTAAAGGTTGGTTTACCCATACTATACTTGCACCTCCTCGGTGAACGTTCTTTCTCAATGGACATTCCCGTAAATTATATAGAGGTTTGACGTCTGATGTCAAGAAAATTTCTGATTAGTTTTTTCAGGTATTTCTGGATAAAGCGACAGCAAATTCAATTGTGGATAAAATTTCGACACGAACATAATGTTTTCGACAAGGTTATCTACAAGATACACACATAATATAGTGGTGTGGATAATTATAATACACAAGGTATTGATCGTGTGGATAACCTTTGCAAACCCCGTTGATTATAGTAAATAAATTTGATATGATGTATGTGTTTTACTCTGGATAACTACATATACGATTTTTTCTATCCACAGCTGTTAATAACATTGTGGATAATTTTCCACAGGGGTTGAATCATTTTATCCACAGTAATGTTTGTATTGTGAATATCCCCGCTTTCTACTATAATACTAAATCTGCCGATTTTTATTGATAACCTGTGTATGAATGATGTGGTGTTCGCATTTACAAAACTTATACAATGAGATGAAACGGAGGCTTCCTACTTCAACTTAGAAAGGTGGAAGCCTTTCTTAAGTTTTTTTCTGAAAGGGGAAAAGGAGGGATTCAAGGTTGGAAAATATTACGGATTTATGGGATCAAACGCTGGAAGTGATTAGTAAAAAAGTCAGCAAACCGAGCTTTGAAACGTGGCTTAAATCTACAAAAGCATCTGAGCTCAAGGAAAATACAATCATCATTACTGCGCCGAATGAATTCGCCAGGGATTGGCTTGAAAATAGATATTCTACTTTAATAGCAGATACGTTGAAGGACATCACCGGTGCTGATTTGAAAGTAAAGTTTATCATTCCAGAAACAGAGGATCTGGATCAATTCTCTATAGAACAGGAAGTTAAAAAAACTCCTCCTAAAATAGATAATGATGCCGAAGAGGTTCCTAAAAGCATGTTAAATGATAAATATACATTTAACACTTTTGTTATCGGCTCAGGTAACCGCTTTGCCCACGCAGCTTCCCTGGCTGTGGCGGAAGCTCCCGCCAAAGCCTACAATCCATTATTTATTTATGGGGGAGTGGGACTCGGAAAAACTCACTTAATGCATGCCATCGGCCACTATGTCATTGATCACAATCCGAATGCCCGGGTAGTTTATCTTTCTTCTGAAAAGTTTACGAATGAATTTATAAATTCAATCAGAGATAATAAAGCTGTGAATTTTCGTAATAAATATCGAAGTGTTGACGTGCTGCTGATTGATGATATTCAATTTTTAGCGGGAAAAGAACAAACGCAGGAAGAATTTTTCCATACGTTTAATGCACTGCATGAAGAAAGCAAACAAATCGTCATTTCGAGCGACCGCCCTCCAAAAGAAATTCCGACGCTTGAAGATCGGCTCAGATCAAGATTTGAGTGGGGATTGATTACAGATATTACACCGCCGGATCTGGAAACTAGAATTGCGATCCTTCGAAAAAAAGCCAAAGCAGAAAAACTTGATATTCCTAATGAAGTTATGCTTTATATAGCTAATCAAATTGATACGAACATAAGAGAACTTGAAGGAGCTCTTATCCGGGTAGTCGCATACTCCTCACTTATAAATCAGGATATGAATGCAGATCTCGCAGCAGAAGCGTTGAAGGATATAATTCCGAGCTCCAAGCCAAAAACAATTACAATACAAGACATTCAAGAGACAGTAGCAGATCATTATCAGATCAATACTCCGGACTTGAAGGCAAAAAAACGAACGAGAACAATTGCTTTTCCAAGACAGGTCGCAATGTATCTTTCCAGGGAGATGACGGAATCGTCTCTGCCGAAAATCGGCGGGGAATTCGGGGGACGTGACCATACCACTGTCATCCATGCACATGAAAAAATATCAAAAATGCTATCGACAGATACGGCTCTGCAAAAACAGCTGCAGGAAATTACTAACAGGCTCAAAAATTAATGTGCACAAATCAAAAAAGTTGTGCACACTCTATCCACAAGTGGATAACCTTATTTCACATAGGGTTGGACGAACTTATCCACAGTAACCACAAGCCCTATTACTACTTCTACTAAAAATTCATTAATAATAAATATATATGCAAAGGGAGATTAAACCATGCACTTTATTATTCATAAGGACAAATTTGTCTATAGTGTTCAGCATGTAAACAAAGCTGTATCTTCCAGAACGACGATTCCTATTTTAACCGGTATAAAAATTGATGCTGCACGAGACGGTGTCACATTAACAGGAAGCGATTCGGATATATCGATTGAATCATTTATTCCAGCAGCTGATGAAGAAACGGAATATGTGGATGTAAAAGAAGAAGGAAGCATCGTACTATCAGCGAAATTTTTTGCAGAAATCGTAAGGAAATTACCTGGAGATACTGTCGAAATAATTGTGCAGGATCAATTCGCAGCGACATTACGCTCCGCTTCTGTTGTCTTTAATTTAAACGGGCTTGATCCGGAAGAATATCCGAGACTCCCAAATCTCGCTGAGGATAACATTTTTAAACTCCCGCAGAATCTATTAAAGGATATGATCAAACAAACCGTTTTTGCCGTGTCCACTCAGGAAACACGCCCCGTGTTGACAGGTGTAAACCTGGAGGCGGAAAGAGCAGAATTAATCTGTACTGCAACAGACAGTCACCGACTGGCCATGAGAAAAGCAGGGATTGAAACAAGTCTTGAAGAGCTTGCTTTATCTAATATTGTTATTCCAGGGAAAAGTCTGAGTGAATTAAATAAAATACTAGAGGATTCCGAGGAACAGGTCGAAATTATAGTAACTGACACCCAGATATTATTTAAATTTCAATATTTATTATTTTTCTCCAGGTTACTTGATGGGAAATATCCAATCACTAAAAACATGATTCCCAACCAGGCGAAAACAACTATTGTTCTTTCTACAAAAGATCTGCTTCACTCATTAGAGAGGGCTTTGCTTCTGTCAAGAGAGGCTAAGAACAACGTTATTAACTTGAAAACCCTCGACGGCACCGAAATTGAAGTGAATTCAGTCTCCGCAGAGGTAGGGAAAGTTACCGAAAAGATAACCTGCAATGAGCTCGAAGGAGAAGAGCTGAGAATTTCTTTCAACGGAAAAAATATAATGGACGCTTTAAAAGTAATTGATAGTGAAACTGTTCGTATCATGTTTACAGGGGCAATGAGTCCATTTGTACTCCGGCCAACTGACCACGATCAAATGCTGCACTTATTCTCGCCTGTCAGAACCTACTAACAAACTATAAAACCCTTGCTGCCTCTGGATTTCTCATATAGTCCAGAGGCAGCCTCTATGTCAGCAGAAAAGCCTTTCCCGGCGCCAGTGTATTCCATATGTATTTACTATTGGCACAAATGCCAATAGTTTAGTAAAATATATAATGTATCCATATGCCATCTGGAGGAGAGGAATACTTATATTCTGCCGGTGATAAAGCAATGAGTGTTATAGTCAGGAGGACAAACCATGGAACAGACCATTACAATTCATACGCCCTACATTACTCTCGGGCAGCTTTTAAAAGAAGCTGGAGTTATTGACACCGGCGGAATGGCGAAGATGTTTCTTTCGGAATACGAGGTGCATGTGAACGGAGAACAGGAACAGCGAAGAGGAAAGAAGCTTTATCATGGGGATGAGATTGAGATAGAAGGGGCCGGTACAGTTACGGTGCATTCAAGTGAATGAGAGTGACACGCCTTGCATTTGAATGAAATCAGATTGAAACAATACCGCAATTATCATGAGCTTCGTTTACCTGTGGAAAATAAAGTAAATGTTATTCTCGGGGAAAATGCCCAGGGAAAAACAAACCTTATGGAAGCCATATATGTGCTTGCTTTCGCTAAATCTCACCGTACCTCAAAAGATAAAGAACTGATAAAGTGGGAAGAAGACTTCGCCCGAATAGAAGGGGACATCACACGAAAGACAGGAAGTGCTTCCCTTGAAGTTATACTTTCTGCAAAGGGAAAGAAAGTGAAAGTAAATCGATTAGAACAACGAAGATTAAGCGAGTATATCGGTGCATGCAATGTCGTCATGTTCGCACCGGAGGATCTCAGCCTTGTAAAAGGCGGCCCGCAGCTTCGCCGTCGATTTATTGATATGGAAATCGGACAGATCAGTCCGGTCTATTTGTATGATCTTGCGGTCTATCAGAAGATTTTAAAGCAGCGCAACCAGCTGTTGAAAGATGGTGCCCAGGCAGAGGAGTCTGACGAGCTGATGCTGGATATTCTGACCGAACAGCTGGCAGAGACTGCTGCAAAAGTAATAAAAAAGCGTTTTTCATTTATTTCCATGCTCGAAAACTGGGCAAAAGAGATCCACCAGCAGATCAGCCGCGGAAAAGAAGAACTGGCTTTAGCGTATCTTCCAACCGCCCACGTATCAGAAGATATGGAATTGTCGAAAATAGAAGAGAGACTGCATGAGGCCTTTTCAAAAAATAAAAGAAATGAATGGAGAAGAGGCCTCACGCTCACAGGCCCGCACCGGGATGAACTTTCTTTGCATATAAATGGCCGGAATGTCCAGACTTACGGCTCTCAGGGACAGCAGCGGACGGCTGCCCTGTCCTTGAAGCTTGCTGAAATAGAATTGATTCATGACAATATTGGAGAATATCCAATTCTGTTATTGGATGACGTATTATCAGAGCTCGATCATTTCCGGCAGTCCCATCTGCTCAATACAATTCAAGGCAAGGTTCAGACATTTGTCACCACGACCAGCGTGGACGGAATTGAGCATGAAACATTAAGACAGGCTTCCGCTTTTATTGTGGAAGAAGGAACGCTCAAGCATATGAAATGAGGTGAAACGATGTTTATTCATTTAGGCGGGGATACAGTTATCCGATCAAAAGATGTCATCACAATTGTAGATTCAGACAGTCATGATTCATCAAGCATTACGAGGCAGTTTTTATCGGCTCAGCAAAAGGAAAACATAATGGAAATTTCCGCCGATCTTACGAAATCAGTCGTCGTGACAAGTGATAGGGTGTATTTATCACCTATCTCCTCATTGACGCTTAAGCGCCGTTCCCAGGTTGTATCAGAATTTGAAGACTTCAGCGAAGAAGTTGGAGCAAACAACGAATCATAAAAAAAACATAGCTGTTTCTTTATGTTTTTAAGTATTCGTCATGGAAGCGAAGGTGAATAGATTGGCAATGGAACCACAATCTTATGATGAAAATCAAATTCAGGTGCTTGAAGGGCTCGAAGCGGTCAGAAAGCGTCCAGGCATGTATATCGGTTCTACAAGTGCACGCGGTCTTCATCACTTAGTATGGGAAATCGTAGATAATAGTATTGATGAGGCCATGGGAGGTCACTGCGATCATATCTGGATTGCGGTAGAAGAAGATAATAGTGTAACAGTACGGGATAACGGCCGGGGAATTCCAGTGGGCATCCAAGAAAAAATGGGACGCCCGGCCGTAGAAGTCATTATGACTGTTCTGCACGCCGGCGGTAAATTCGGCGGTGGAGGCTACAAAGTATCAGGGGGCCTTCATGGAGTCGGTGCTTCTGTTGTAAATGCCCTTTCAGAAATGCTTGAGGTTGAAGTTCACCGGGACGGTGATATTCACCAGCAAAGCTATAAACGCGGGGTGCCGCAGCATGATCTGCAGGTAATCGGAAAAACGGAAGAACGGGGCACAAAAATTCATTTTAAACCGGATACCGATATTTTTTCCGAAACAATAGAGTTTGATTTTGACACACTTTCTACAAGATTACGCGAGCTTGCGTTTTTAAATAAAGGACTTCGCATTATCTTTACCGATAAAAGAGAAGAGGATAAAGAGGTTGAATACTACTACGAAGGCGGAATTGCTTCGTTTGTAGAGTATTTGAACCGACAAAAAGAAGTGCTGCATGAACCGCCTATCTTTATTGAAAGCGAAAAAGATGGCATTCAGGTAGAAATTGCTGTTCAGTACAATAACAGCTTTACTAGCAATATTTATTCATTTGCAAACAACATCAACACCCATGAAGGCGGGACACATGAATCAGGTTTTAAAACCGGGCTGACAAGAGCAATCAATGATTATGCGCGCAGAAATTCCCTTTTTAAGGAAAATGATCCGAATTTAATCGGCGATGATGTCAGAGAAGGCTTAACCGCTATTATTTCTGTGAAAATTGAAGACCCTCAGTTTGAAGGGCAGACAAAAACCAAACTTGGAAACAGTGAAGCGAGAACCATTACTGATTCTCTTTTCTCTGAACATTTTTCCCGTTTTATGGCGGAGAATCCTGATACTGCAAGACTTGTAGTTGAAAAAGGATTGATGGCTTCAAGAGCGAGAGATGCTGCGAAAAAAGCGAGAGAACTCACTAGAAGAAAGAATGCGCTGGAAGTGAGCTCGCTGCCTGGCAAACTTGCTGACTGCTCATCGAAGGATGCTTCTATCAGCGAGATTTATATTGTAGAGGGCGACTCCGCAGGCGGCTCAGCCAAGCAGGGAAGAGACCGGCATTTTCAGGCGATTCTGCCTTTGCGTGGGAAGATCATTAATGTGGAAAAAGCAAGACTGGATAAGATTCTTGCCAATAATGAAATCCGGTCCATTATCACAGCGCTCGGAACCGGAATCGGAAACGAATTTGATATTGAAAAAGCCCGCTACCATAAGGTTATCATTATGACGGATGCGGATGTTGACGGTGCTCATATCCGAACGCTGATTCTGACTTTTTTCTACCGGTATATGCGGCCGTTGATTGATAAAGGCTATATTTACATTGCCCAGCCGCCGCTGTATAAAATTCAGCAGGGAAAAAGTGTGAATTATGCTTATTACGAAAGAGAACTAGACAACGTTCTCTCCGAACTTCCTGCTCAGCCTAAGCCTGGCATACAGCGCTACAAAGGTCTTGGTGAAATGAATCCGAATCAGCTCTGGGAGACCACGATGGATCCAGAGGGCAGGAGTGTTCTTCAGGTCACGCTTGAAGATGCGATGAAGGCAGATGAGATCTTTGAAACATTAATGGGAGACCGCGTTGAGCCAAGGAGAGATTTTATCCAGGAAAATGCTGAATACGTGCAAAACCTTGATGTATAACAAAGGCTGTAGTGTGTAAGCCGTCCGTGGCGGTTAGAATTGGGAGGTTGCAGGAATGGCAGAGAACGAATCAAGAGTCACAGAAATAAATATTGGCCAGGAAATGCGTACATCATTCTTGGATTACGCAATGAGTGTTATTGTGAGCCGGGCGCTTCCAGATGTTCGAGATGGGTTGAAGCCGGTGCACCGGCGAATCTTATATGCAATGAATGAGCTTGGCATGACACCGGATAAACCCCATAAGAAGTCGGCGCGTATCGTCGGGGAAGTTATTGGTAAGTATCACCCGCACGGGGATTCAGCAGTATATGAAACAATGGTCCGGATGGCTCAGGATTTCAGCTACCGTAATATGCTTGTGGACGGACATGGAAACTTCGGTTCTGTAGATGGTGATGCTGCTGCTGCGATGAGGTATACAGAAGCGAGAATGTCGAAGATTTCCATGGAAATGGTACGTGACATAAACAAGGACACCATTGATTACCAGGATAACTATGATGGAAATGAAAGCGAGCCGATTGTCCTGCCTTCCAGGTTCCCGAACCTGCTTGTAAACGGAGCTTCCGGAATTGCTGTCGGAATGGCGACAAACATCCCGCCGCATCAGCTTGGAGAAGTTATTGACGGAGTATTAGAGATCAGTAAAAATCCAGATATTACAATTGAAGAATTAATGGAATTTATACCTGGACCGGATTTTCCTACAGGGGCGATGATTTTAGGACGCTCCGGCATCAGAAGAGCATACCAGACCGGAAGAGGCTCAATTTTGCTGCGTGCTGTAGCAGAAATTGAGGAAATGAAAAATGGAAAACAGTCCATTATTGTTACAGAGCTTCCATACCAGGTAAATAAAGCAAGGCTCGTGGAAAAAATCGCCGAACTGGTCCGGGATAAAAAGATAGACGGAATTACCGATTTGCGTGACGAATCAGATCGAAACGGCATGAGAATTGTTATTGAAGTTCGTAAGGATGCCAATGCAAACGTATTGTTAAATAATTTATATAAACAGACAGCTCTGCAGACGAGCTTCGGCGTGAATATGCTCGCACTTGTAGACGGCCGTCCGGAAGTACTGAATATAAAACAGTGTCTAGTTTATTACCTAGAACATCAAAAGGTAGTTATAAAGCGCCGCACAGCATTTGAACTGCGTAAAGCTGAAGCGAGAGCCCATATTCTCGAGGGTCTGCGGGTAGCTCTGGATCATCTTGACGAAGTGATTAGTTTGATCCGCAGCTCACAAACAACCGAAATCGCCCGAAATGGCTTAATGGAAAATTATTCTCTAAGCTATGAGCAGGCTCAGGCAATTTTAGAGATGAGACTGCAGCGTTTAACGGGACTTGAGCGAGATAAGATTGAACAGGAATATAAAGAGCTGATAGAGCGGATTAAGGATTTAAAAGCAATTCTTGACAGTGAAGAAAGAGTACTCGAAATTATCCGTGAGGAAATTACAGAGCTGAAGGAAAAATTCAATGATGAACGCCGCACAAGAATAACTACCGGGGAGAATCAAATTGAGGATGAAGATTTGATTCCTCGTCAAAACGTCGTGATAACGATCAGTCATCAAGGCTACATTAAGCGGATGCCAAGTGATACGTATCGTATTCAAAGAAGAGGCGGCCGTGGTATTCAAGGAATGGGCACTAATGATGATGACTTTGTGGAGCATTTATTTACCACAAGCTCTCACCAGACAATATTATTTTTTACAAATAAAGGAAAAGTATACAGGCTGAAGGCGTATGAAATTCCAGAATTGAAAAGAACAGCGAAAGGAATTCCAGCCATTAATCTTCTCCAAATTGAAAAAGGAGAGTATATCAGCACGGTAATACCGGTCAAGGATTTCTCCGATGAGGCGTGCTTGTTCTTCTTAACGAAGAAAGGTATAGCAAAACGAACCTCCTTATCAGCGTTTGCCAATATCCGGAAAGGCGGATTGTTTGCGATTAATGTCCGCGAGGAGGATGAGCTGTATGGCGTTCGGCTGACCGATGGGAAAGAACGTCTAATAATTGGAACGAAAAAAGGAATGGCGATCCATTTTGATGAACGCGACGTCCGCTTAATGGGACGAACGGCTACCGGCGTGAAAGCATTAAGTGTTTCCAAGGAGGACAGCGTCGTCGGCATGGATATGGTATCAGAAGACAAAGACGTATTGATCGTAACCAATAAAGGTTTTGGAAAACGAACTCCAATTAGTGATTTCCGCGTTCAAAACCGGGGCGGAAAAGGTTTAAAAGCCTGCAAACTAACGGAAAGAAACGGAGAACTGGTAGCACTGCGCTGTGTACCCGAGGATATCGACCTTATGATAATGACTATTCACGGAGTGCTCATCCGCATCAAAAGCTCTGAAATTTCCCGGCTCGGCCGTTATGCCCAGGGTGTCAAATTGATACGGCTCGGAGAAGGTGAAGAGGTATCTGCGGTCAGTCCGGTAGAAATGCCGGAGGAAGTACAGGAAGCAGAAGCAGATGAGATAGAGCAGCTGCCTGTTGATCAAGAGAATGAAGGAGAATCAGATTCAGTTCAGGAAGAAAGTCCGGATACTGATTCGGAAGAAGAATAAAGGATTCTTCCTATATCTAATATACGATGAGCTGGGATAAAAAATATCCCGGCTCATTTTTTTATCGAATATTTTATTTGATGGGTGATAGAGAGGGATTGCAGAACTGCGAATACTGCCGTCAAAGATTTCAAATCATTTTATTTCAATAAAATGGCTTTTAAATAGTTACTAATACCCAAACATGTTGCAAAACTACTTAATATTTATAGGAAAATAGTTTCTTTTTCTTTGATTTTTCTGTATACTATGGAGAACTAATTGATGGATGGGAGCCTGGAAACATGAGAGTAAAAAGGGAACAGCTTCAGGAAGGTTGTGTAATAACAGAAGATATTTACGTCTTGTCAACTCATCCAATCATACGCAGAAAAACGGTATTAAATCAGGTACATCTTAACGTGTTACATGCATTTCTTGTAAAAGAAGCGAGTGTCGAAAAGAAGTTGATTAATGGGGAGCCGTTTCTACCGGAAACTGCAGAGAATACGGACGAGAATGCAGAGGAACACGCTCCGGTATTTATTGAGAATTATTTAAATGCTGTAGGTGTATATAAATCAATGTTTCAGAAGTGGCAGGCCGGAAATCCTGTTGATATGGGAGAAATAAGGCGAGTTATGACTCCACTTCTCCAGGAAGCTGTTGGCCAGTCCAACCATGTATTATTTTTGCATCATTTTTGCACAAAAAAGGATTATTTATACCACCACGCAGTTGCGACTGGCCTGTTGGCTGCTATGCTTGCTCATAAAATGAAATTTTCAAATAAAGAAGTACTGCAGGCAGGAATGGCAGGTGTATTGAGTGACGCAGGAATGGCAATGCTTGCTCCGGCTATAATTGAAAAAAAAGGAGAGCTCACTCAATCTGAATATCAAGAGGTAAAAAACCATCCGTACCACAGCTATACGATGCTGAAAGGCACAAGCACTGTAACAGAATTAATGCTTATCGCAGTCTTACAGCATCATGAGCGTGAAGACGGCAATGGTTACCCGTTCGGCACAAGCTCCAGCAAACTAAATAAAATAAGCAGAATACTGGCAGCGGCTGACGTATATCATGCCATGACCAGTGAACGGCCGTACCGAAAAAAACAATCTCCTTATAAAGTTATCGATGAAATGCTGAAGGGCCAATTCGGCAAACTTCATCTTGAAGTAGTGCATTCATTAATGGAGAAATTACTTACCTTTTCCATCGGCACAAAAGTAAGTCTCAGCAACGGAAAAAATGCGGAAATCATTTTTACAGATAGAAACAATCCGACCTCCCCTATTGTAAAGCTTGACGAATCACAGGAGATTATTCAATTATCAACATCACAGCCGCCTTTCCTCGAGGAGATTCGTTCGGTGTAACGGGAGAGTCATTGAAATAAAGGCTCAAACAATCGAGGGACCTCTGCAGTTATTGTATTCATGTAATAACGAATAACTGGAAAATCAGGATTTTCCTGATGATGAATGAAATCGCTCCACCATTCCGCTTCGTATCGGCAGAGAATGCTGAGATTAAACAAAAGGCAATAATGCATGCATAATTCAGGAAGATGAATCCGATCCATCGAATAGTTCAGATAATAATTACCTTTATCATTGAGAAATAACGAAGAGGAGACAGGTTTACTGATATGAACACGGCACATCCCCTTTGTTTCAGTAATACCGAGCACTGTGCGTTCGTCTTTTGTTAACCAGGCGGATAAGGCCTGTTTTTGTTTTAGAGAAAGCGCTGCTGAAATTAAGAGTGATTTTTCATTTAAATCGATTTTCGGAGGCTGCCTATCCGCCGGCAATGATATAAAAACAGGAAGCAATTTAGAAAATTCCACTAACATATCCCTCATCGCCCAGCTTTCACCGATCCGATGTTTCATGTGAAACATTGAAGCTGCAAAATAAGGATAAAAGCCATTCTTTTGTACTTTTATTTCATCCTGCAGAAAGCTGTAATCCCTTCGTTTTCGTTTTCTTGTAGTAATCCCGTGTGCAAGCACCTCTGAGGAAGAGGGGTAATGGGGATCATGATACAGGGCAGCTGCCTTAAGAAAATGAGAAAGCCCGTAAAATAAAAGCAATGGCTTGGTTGGAAGTGGAGCACACTGGCCTTCGTTCCAGAAAATCATTCCTAATTTCCATTCTGAGTGAATCACGGAAGCATTTCGATAAGCGAATCGTTCTGCTTCCGAAATTTTTAATTTCTTATACTGAACGAGCAAATTTTCATGTACAAGCTCTCCAGATTCCAAAAAAAGGAGTGAAAGAGAGGAATTGTATTTTATTTCGCCCATATAATCCCCGCCCTTTCTAATTTTTGTGGTTTTGATTTTTCGGAAAGTTTAAACTTATTCCTTTTACTCGTGGTATTGCCAGAAAAATGATAAGATATGAGAAAATATTCGTTAGAAACAGCTGTATCACGTTTAGGATAAACAGTTTTACATTAATTATTATTTAGGAAGGTGAGGATAACGGTGCGTGAAGATAAGTTTGCAAAAGAGGGATTAACATTTGATGATGTCCTGCTCATTCCGGCACGTTCAGAAATACACCCGCGGGAAGTCTCTGTTAAAACAACACTGACAGAAAAGATAGGTTTGAATGTACCGATTATCAGTGCTGGCATGGATACTGTAACGGAAGCAGGAATGGCAATTGCGATTGCCAGAGAAGGCGGCCTTGGGATTATTCACAAAAATGTATCTATTGAAGAGCAAGCGGAGATGGTGGACCGGGTAAAACGTTCTGAAAGTGGTGTCATTACTGATCCTTTCTTTTTAACGCCGGACAGACAGGTATTTGATGCTGAACACTTAATGAGTAAATTCCGTATTTCAGGTGTTCCGATCGTTAATGAAGCTCAAAAGCTTGTCGGTATCCTCACAAACCGTGATCTGCGTTTTATTGAAGATTATTCTATTAAAATTGAAGATGTGATGACAAGCTCCAACTTAGTCACGGCGCCAGTCGGAACCACTCTCGAAGAAGCAGAGAAACTCCTGCAGAAGCATAAAATTGAAAAGCTGCCGCTTGTTGAAGATAATGGGACGTTAAAGGGACTTATTACAATCAAAGATATTGAAAAAGTAATTGAATTTCCTCACTCAGCAAAGGACAAGAACGGCCGGCTTGTTGCTGGAGCTGCTGTCGGAGTCACAAATGATTCTCTAAAGCGAGTGGAAGCCCTTGTGAAGGCTGAGGTTGATGTGATTGTCATTGATACCGCCCACGGTCATTCTAAAGGTGTACTTGATAAAATTACTGAAATACGTTCTGCTTTTCCAGATATCACTTTAGTAGCAGGGAATGTGGCCACTGCAGCAGGCACCAGGGATTTAATTGAGGCAGGCGCGGATGTCGTAAAGGTCGGCATCGGCCCAGGTTCTATCTGCACAACAAGAGTTGTCGCCGGAGTTGGCGTTCCTCAGGTTACTGCTGTTTATGATTGTGCTTCCGAAGCAGCTAAGTATAATGTACCTGTCATTGCGGACGGAGGAATTAAATATTCCGGAGATATCGTAAAAGCACTTGCAGCAGGAGCACACGCAGTTATGCTCGGCAGTCTTCTTGCTGGGACATCTGAAAGTCCGGGAGAACGGGAAATTTTTCAGGGGCGTCAATTTAAAGTGTACCGCGGAATGGGCTCAATGGCTGCAATGGAACAAGGAAGTAAAGACCGTTATTTCCAAGAAGATAATCAGAAGCTTGTGCCGGAAGGAATAGAAGGGCGAACTCCATATAAAGGTCCGCTCTCGGATACGATCCATCAGCTGCTTGGCGGAATAAGAGCAGGAATGGGTTATTGCGGCACGGAAAATTTGATGTCTTTGCGCGAGAATTCTCGTTTTACAAGGATTACTAACGCAGGACTAAGAGAAAGCCACCCTCATGACGTGCAGATTACGAAGGAAGCTCCAAATTACAGCTGAAGAAACAAATGATAACAAGGGGGCTGTAGCAAAAGCCCCTTTTTATAGAAAAAGTAGTATCCTAAATAGAAGATAGCAGGGGACAAGTCCGAGACTCCTGTGGGAAGAGCAGCGGCTGAAGATCCGCCGGGCGTGGGTTTCGCCCGGTTAGCTGAAGCGCTGCCCACGGAAAGCGAAGGACTTGTCCACTGCTTTTTTTTACCATGCAAAAGGGGCGAGTATCAGTTATGATACAGCCCCTTTTTAGTACTTAATATCAATCCTGCGACAAGTGAGTTTGCGCAGGAATGAACAACTCTTTTATACCATCTCTCATGTAACTTACCAGTAAATAAAAAAGCTATGGCTTCGGTTATTCGATTTGGCTCCAAGCCGATTTTTTTACAATAATCATTTCCCGGGAAATTGTTCAAATAATAGTGAATTGTACTACCTATTTTTTTCCGTCCGGTTGTGATAAAATATCTTTTGTGTGCAAGAAATTATGGGGGTGCGGAAAAGATTGATTAAGAAAAACATAAAAATGGGAGCAGCGGCTCTAATTGCGGGTGCGGCACTTGTTTTTCCGTTAACGAATGCAGAAGCTCAAGAACCAGAATTGGATGCCAAGGCGGCGATTCTTGTGGATGCTCAAACAGGAAAAGTTGTTTATGGCGATAGCATAGATGTCATATTACCACCGGCAAGCATGACAAAAATTATGACGGAATATATCATTCATGAAGCAATACAAAATGAAGATATTTCCTGGGAAGATGAAGTCGAAATTAGTGATAATGTGCGGAATTTGTCGCTTGAAACCAGTCTTTCAAATGTTCCTTTACGCCAGGATGAAACATATACGGTCAGAGAATTATATGAAGCACTAGCTATTTATTCAGCTAATGGCGCAACAATAGCGCTTGCTGAACATATTGCAGGAACAGAGACAGAATTTGTAGCTCTAATGAACGAAAAAGCAGAAGAGCTTGAGATGAAAGATTATGAATTTGTGAATTCCACCGGGCTGAATAACCAATCGTTAAATGGAAATCATCCGGAGGGAACAGGTGCAGATGAAGAGAACATGATGTCTGCAAGATCTACGGCAATTTTAAGCTATCATTTATTAAAGGATTTTCCTGAAATACTGGAGACCACAAGCGTAAGTGAAAAAGTATTTAAAGAAGATACAGAAGATTATATAGAAATGCAAAACTGGAACTGGATGCTTCCAGGTGGATCGAATGAATATGAAGGAGTAGACGGCTTAAAAACAGGTTTTACTGACATGGCCGGCAATGCTTTTACCGGCACGGCTGAACGCGATGATATGCGTTATATATCCGTTGTCATGAAAACAGACACACGCGAATCGAGATTTGAAGAAACAGCTAAGCTGCTCGATTACGGCTTTGACAGCCACGCGTCAGAAGAATTAGTGACAGAAGGCCAGGCCATTGACAACTACGATTCTTTTCCTGTAACAAAAGGAAAGGAAGACTCTGTTTCTGCTTCTGCAGGCGAGAGTTTATCATTACTGATTGGAGATGGAGAACAAGATTCTATCGAAACGAATGTGAAATTAAACGAAGAACTAGTGAATGAAGAGGGAGAACTTGAAGCACCTCTCAAAAAAGGAGACAAGATTGGGACCATCACTGTTTCCTCGGAGGATGAAGAATATCTGACAGAATCATTGGCTGAAGGTAACAAGGTGCCTCTCGTATTGAATGAAGATGTCGAAAAAGCTGACTGGTTCACTCTTTCTATGAGAGGAATAGGGGTATTTTTTGGAAATGTGTGGGATAATGCAGCAGGTTTTGTCAAAGGATTATTTTAAGCCCAAATTTTTGCTTGACAGGAGCTTACCATACTTTATTCACGACCAGCTAAGTGGTACAATATAACACAGAATAAAAATCTACTACGTCTGCGCAGACGTATAATGCAGCAGGCGATAAGAGATATTATGGATATTAGCAGGAGGAATGGACAGATGGCAGACAGAGGGACAGATCGAGTAAAACGCGGGATGGCTGAAATGCAAAAAGGCGGCGTCATCATGGACGTAGTCAATGGAGAGCAGGCAAAAATCGCAGAAGAAGCAGGAGCAGTTGCAGTGATGGCGCTGGAGCGTGTCCCTGCAGATATTCGTGCTGCCGGCGGGGTCGCGCGCATGGCGGATCCTTCTATCGTAGAAGAAGTGATGAATGCTGTATCTATACCGGTTATGGCAAAGGCAAGAATCGGGCATATTGTTGAAGCGCGGGTCTTAGAAGCGTTAGGAGCCGACTATATTGATGAGAGTGAAGTACTCACTCCGGCAGATGAAGTATATCATCTGGATAAAAGTCAATATACGGTACCGTTCGTATGCGGAGCCCGCGACCTTGGTGAAGCACTGCGACGTGTTGGTGAAGGCGCGTCCATGCTCCGTACAAAGGGCGAGCCCGGCACTGGAAACATCGTTGAAGCAGTGCGTCACATGAGAATGGTGCAGGCACAAATTAAAAAGGTTATCGGTATGTCCAAAGATGAGCTGATGACGGAAGCAAAAAATCTTGGAGCACCTTATGATCTGCTTCTTGATATTCAATCCAACGAAGGCCTGCCTGTAGTTAACTTTGCGGCAGGTGGAATTGCAACTCCTGCAGATGCAGCATTAATGATGCAGCTCGGTGCTGATGGTGTTTTTGTCGGCTCTGGAATATTTAAATCAAACGACCCTCAAAAATTTGCCCGTGCCATCGTAGAAGCTACGACTCACTATGAGGATTATGAGTTGATCGGGCGTTTGTCCAAAGGTCTCGGCACAGCGATGAAAGGACTGGAAATTTCCACTCTCGATCCTTCTGAAAGAATGCAGGATCGTGGCTGGTAAGCTTCCTTTCATAAGCAGCATAATGAAAAGGAGGCATTAACATGATGAAAATTGGCGTACTCGCATTACAGGGGGCGGTAAGAGAACATGTAAAAAGTCTCCAAGCTCCAGATTGTGAAGTAGTTATTGTAAAGCGCGTAGAACAGCTGAATGATTTGGACGGACTTGTCTTCCCTGGCGGGGAAAGTACCACCATGCGCCGTCTTGTAGATAAATATGGTTTTTTTGAAGCGCTGAAGGAATTTTCAGCTTCAGGTAAACCAATGTTCGGTACTTGTGCTGGTCTTATTTTAATGGCTGAGGATATAAGTGGCCAGGACCAGGGACACTTGCAGGTAATGGATATGGAAGTGGAAAGAAACGCATTCGGCCGCCAGCGGGAAAGCTTTGAAACAACCTTGCCTGTACTGGGAGTGGCTGAGGACATTGAAGCAGTTTTCATTAGGGCACCACTTATCAAAAATGTCGGAGAACGTGTAGAAATTCTGGCAGAGTATAACGGGGAAATTGTAGCTGCCCGGCAGGACAATCTGCTTGCCTGCTCGTTTCATCCAGAATTAACAACTGATATTCGCTTTCATCAATACTTTGTACAACTGGTAAGGGAATCGCTTGAATCTACTGAGCAGCCTCTTGCTGCAACTTAATAAATAAAATCATAGATGGACATTAGTAAGGCTGTTATCCGTATTACAGAGAACCGGTGGTTGGTGCGAACCGGCTTGCGGCCCAGTCTGAATCCGGTCCGGAGTGAGAAAGGGAAGCTTTTTTTAGCATAACTTTCTCCGCTTTATCCCCGTTAATGGATCCGAGGTGGCAGTAATTCTGCAAACTGGGTGGCAACGCGGGTTAACTCTCGTCCCTGAACATTTTGGGGATGAGGGTTTTTTTAATTCCTTTAAAAAAATTTTAATTTTAATAATGGATGAAAGTTAAGAACAGCTATGGTATTCGCTATTTGGTCCTGATTAAGTATTTCTTTATAAAAGTAAATGAAATGAAGGAGGAAAAACAATGCTCGATGTAAAAAAATTGCGCAGTAATTTCGACGAGGTTAAGAAAAAATTAAAAGATCGCGGGGAAAATATCAGCGAACTGGATACCTTTCAGGAAAAAGATACAAGGCGGCGTAAGCTGATTCAAGAAACAGAGGAACTAAAACAGCGCCGCAATAATGTATCACAGGAAGTAGCTCAGCTGAAGAGGGAGAAAAAGGAAGCGGATCATTTAATTCATGAGACGAAAAACGTGTCTCAAAAAATTAAAAGTCTTGACGAAGAGCTTCGCCAGGTAGATGCAGATTTACATCAGCTGTTGCTCAGCATTCCTAATATCCCGCATGAAAGCGTTCCATATGGCGCTGATGAAACGGATAATGAAGAGATAAGAAAGTGGGGTAAAATTCCTGAATTTTCCTTTGATGCAAAAGCTCACTGGGATCTCGCGTCTGATTTAAATATCATGGATTTTGAACGGGCATCAAAAGTGACAGGCAGTCGATTTGCTTTTTATAAAGGAGCGGGAGCCAGGCTTGAGCGCGCCCTGATTAATTTCATGATGGATCTTCACGAGGACGAACATGGATATGAAGGAATACTGCCCCCCTACATGGTAAATCGTGACAGCATGACAGGTACCGGACAGCTTCCAAAATTTGAAGAAGATGCATTTAAAATCCGCGAGGAGGAGTATTTTCTAATCCCGACTGCGGAAGTACCGGTAACCAACATGCACCGAGATGAAATATTAAAAGGGGAAGAGCTTCCACTGGCATACGCTGCTTACAGCGCCTGTTTTCGTTCTGAAGCGGGATCTGCCGGACGGGATACTCGCGGATTGATTCGACAGCATCAGTTTAATAAAGTAGAGCTCGTTCGTTTTGTGAAGCCGGAGAATTCCTACGAAGAACTTGAGCAATTAACGGCCCAGGCGGAAAAAGTCCTGCAGCTGCTGAAATTGCCATATCGCGTCCTAAATATGTGCAGTGGCGATCTCGGTTTTACAGCAGCCAAAAAATATGACATCGAGGTGTGGCTGCCAAGCTATGAGGATTATAAAGAAATTTCTTCCTGCAGTAATTTTGAAGACTTTCAGGCAAGGCGTGCCAATATTCGCTTTAAACGAGACCAGAAATCCAAAACAGAATTCGTGCACACGTTGAACGGCTCCGGCCTTGCGGTAGGAAGAACCGTCGCTGCTATTATGGAAAACTATCAGCAGGAGGATGGAAGCATTGCTGTTCCAGAAGTTCTACAGGAATATATGGGCAGAAAAAAAAGAATTACTTCAAAAAAATAATACAAATTTCAAAAACAGGGAATTTTCCAGATGGAAAGTCCTTGTTTTTTTGAAAAAAATGAAAAAAACATTGAATTGTAAACGCTTTCAGTATATCATTCAAAATGAACAGGTATTCATGTTGTTCTACCAAAGTGAGAAAAAATGTCATAAAAAATAGAAAAATATGAAAACGAATATTGCAATAATTAAATCTATTACTTATAATAATCTTAAATAACGTTAAAAATTTTACGAAATTTACAATGGATTTCGTTAAACATTAATACTTTCGTAACTATTAAAGGGATTCGGAAGAGACTAGAAAAATGGAAATGATGTGAGCTCAATGGATCATCTAGACAAAACCGATTTGTTGATTCTTGGTTACCTTCAGGAAAACGGTAAACGCTCCTATAGTGAAATTGCCAGGTACCTTGAAGTGAGCGAAGGCACTGTCCGGACCCGGATCAATAAAATGCTGAATAATGGTGTGTTTGAATTTATCATACATACGAATCCGAATAAGGTAGGTTTAGAAGTTCAGGCTATTATCGGATTTTCTACGAAGCTGGGAGAGCAGGAGGAAATAGCCAGGAGCCTGCAGAGATTTTCTGAGGTCCGCTTTGTCGGAGCTTTTTCCGGCAGGCATGACTTAATTATACAGGCTTATTTTAAAAGTAACGAGGACCTTGTTAACTTTGTGAACAAAGAATTAGCACAAATTGATGGGATATTAAGTGCTGATGTCAACGTAGAACTAAAGCAGTACAAAGATTCCTTTTCATACGTCATACCATAGTTTTTGAACTTTTTAAAAATTTCTTATCTTCAAAATATTTATACGAATTTTTCACTTGACTTTAAGTATTCTGAAAAATTGAGGTGTGTTCATGGGTAAGGAAGCGCTGCTTGAAGTAAAAGGGTTAAAGACATATTTTTCATTAGACAACAAGAAAACCGCTAAAGCAGTCGACGGTGTAGATTTTTCTATTTATAACGGGGAAACAGTCGCAATAGTAGGAGAGTCCGGGAGTGGAAAAAGCATTACCTCGCTCTCGATAATGAGACTGATCCCTGAGCCGCCCGGCAAAATTGTAGAAGGTTCTGTAAAGCTTGAAGGCAAACAATTATTGGATTTATCGGACAAGCAGATGACAAAGGTGCGCGGCAACGAAATCGGCATGATCTTTCAGGAGCCGATGACTTCACTTAATCCAGTGTTTACTATCGGAATGCAGATTGCCGAACCCTTGATTAAGCACAAGGGTCTAAAGAAAAAAGAGGCAAATCAAAAAGCGATAGAACTCTTAAAGCTGGTTGGGTTCCCAAGAGCGGAAGACACAGTTAAAGAGTATCCGCATCAACTGTCCGGCGGCATGAGGCAGCGGGTAATGATCGCAATTGCGATGGCATGCAACCCTAAACTTCTGATTGCAGATGAACCCACCACCGCTTTAGATGTGACCATTCAGGCCCAGATTCTTGATCTGATGCTCGATGTGAAGGAAAAAACCAACTCTGCGATTTTAATTATCACGCATGATCTTGGTGTGGTTGCAGAGGTAGCAGACCGCGTGCTGGTTATGTACGGCGGGCAGGTGGTAGAAGAAGCATCGGCCAGCGAGTTGTTTACAAAACCAAAGCATCCGTACACAAGGGGCCTGCTTGCAAGTATGCCAAAAATAGAAGATGAAAAAGAAACGTTGGAATCAATTGAAGGTACTGTTCCTCCAGCCCATGACTTTCCACACGGCTGCCGGTTTGCACCACGGTGCAAACACGCCATGGAAGCGTGCATACAGGCGGTGCCGGACTTAATTGAGGATGAACCTACGCATCATGTCCGCTGCATTCTGTATACCGATGAGGGGGCCGTATTACATGACAGTCATCAATGAAAAGACAAAAACCAATACACCGCCGTCTGCTTTGTCGGAGAATAAGGAAAAGCTTGTCGAGGTTAAAAACGTTAAGAAATATTTTCCTGTTAAAGGTGGAATTCTCCGCCGTACTGTCGGGCACGTAAAAGCTGTAGACGACGTTTCTTTTAACATATACAAGGGAGAGACTCTTGGGGTAGTCGGAGAGTCAGGCTCCGGTAAATCGACGTTAGGGCGGATGATATTACGATTGATTGATCCGACTGAGGGACAGATTATTTTCGATGAAAAAGATATCTCCACTGCCTCCCAGCGTAAAGTACGGTCGTCCCGCAAGGATATGCAGATGATTTTTCAGGATCCGTACGGCTCGTTAAATCCTAGAATGAGCGTAGGAGAGCTGATAGAAGAGCCGATGTTGCTTCATGAGAAAATTTCAAAGGATGAAAGAAAGAAAAGGGTGGTGGAACTGCTTGAAACGGTTGGTCTTGGGGGAGAAGCCCGTTTTAAGTATCCTCATGAATTTTCCGGGGGGCAGCGGCAGCGCATCGGGATTGCCCGTGCCCTTTCCACGAAGCCGAAATTTATTATCGGGGATGAGCCGGTTTCCGCGCTCGATGTATCTGTGCAGTCGCAGGTATTGAACTTGATGAGTCAGCTTCAAAAGGAATTTAACTTAACATATCTGTTTATTGCCCACGACCTGAGTGTAGTAAAGCATATCAGTGATCGCGTAGCGGTGATGTACCTTGGGCGGATTGCTGAAATTGCACCAAAGCGTTCCCTGTATAAAGAGCCGCTTCATCCGTACACGAAAGCACTTATTTCAGCTGTGCCTGAGCCGGATGTAACGAAGAAGCGTGAAAAAATTAAGCT
Source organism: Alteribacillus sp. HJP-4 (assembly GCF_042139015.1). NCBI lineage: Bacteria > Bacillati > Bacillota > Bacilli > Caryophanales > Bacillaceae > Alteribacillus > Alteribacillus sp. HJP-4. The sequence continues at coordinate 44,087 of NZ_JBHIKY010000022.1, forward strand.
TGAGGGGGACATGCCGAGCCCGTCCAATCCACCTACAGGCTGTCCATTTCATACTAGATGCCCAGAAGCACATGACCGTTGTAAAGCAGAACGGCCGGAGCTGACTGATATGGGAGACGAGCATTACGTTGCCTGCCACTTGTACACGGAAGAAGATGGCACTGTCAAAAGACCGCTGCATTAAATTTTATTTATTACGAATGGGGGGTGAACGTCAGCGCGGCTGCACCAACTCAGCTTTACATTTAGTTCTTAATTATCCAAGGGGGTTTTTATTTTGAAGAAGAAAAGTTTGCTGTTTCTCTTGATTGCATTGCTTTCTTTCGGTCTGGTTCTTGCGGCATGCAGCGGCGGAGGCGAAGAAACAGAGGGAGAAGGAGATGGTTCCGGCTCTGAAGAAGAGACTGGCACCAGTGAAGAAGAAGCTGCAGAAAATGAAGAAGCGGCCGGTGAGCCTCAGGACGGCGGCTCCATCACAGCTGCGATGTATTCCGCTCCGGGCGGCCAGTTTAATCCTATCTTTTATGAAGATGCATATGAAGCGAATGTTCTGGATTTTACTCATGAAGCACTCGTAGCCCAGGACGATGAATTAGAATTTATTCCAGAACTGGCATCTGAATGGGAATTCAATGATGATCAGACAGAACTGACATACACACTTGAAGAAGGCGTCACATGGCATGACGGAGAAGAATTTACAGCGGAGGATGTTGTCTTTACTTATACGTCTATTGCTGACCCTGAATATGTTAACTCCGGCGGGGTACGGATCGATTACGTAAACAAACTTGTAGGCTTTGAAGAGTATCAAAGCGGAGAAGCGGATGAGCTTGAAGGCGTTCAGGCTGACGGGGATTACACTGTAACCTTTACATTCTCAGAGCCGAATGTTACCGGACTATTTAATACCAGCTTTCCTATTATTCCAGAACATATCTTTGGAGATGTAGCAGTGGAAGATATGCCGGAGCACTCTGCCTCTATTAATGCAGGAGAAGTCATTGGTACCGGTCCATTCCAACTGTCAGATATGCAGGACGGCGAGCAGTATATCTTAGACAAGCATGAAGATTACTGGCAGGGAGAGCCGCATCTCGACCGCATTCAGTGGCAGGTTATCGACCAGGAGATCATGACTGGTATGTTCGATAACGGCGAGCTTGATCTTGTAAAAGATCCTGGCGGTGTTCCGAAAGCAGATAAAGAAACTGTAGAAGGTATGGATAATATTGTTACATTCGAAATGCAGGATCTTGGCTATCAATACCTTGGCTTTAAACATCATCACGGATCGGACGATTCACCGACGGATTCCGATTCATGGGAACCAAATGAAAAGGTGCAGGACAAGCAAGTGCGTCAGGCTATTGCCCACGCTATTAATCGCCAGGGTATGATCGACGGTTTAATGTATGAAAGCGGGGCAGTATTAAATGCTCCATTCCCGGAAGCTTCCTGGGCGTTCAATGCAGATGCAGTAAATGAATACGAGTACAGCGAAGAAAAAGCGAACGAGCTTCTTGACGAAGCAGGCTATGAGGATACAAACGATGACGGCATCCGCGAAAACCCGGATGGCGAAGAATTCGAACTAAATCTGGACTATCCGACAGGAAATGCTGTACGTGAACAAGCTGCACCGATCATCCAGGAAAACCTGGAAGCAGTCGGCTTAAAAGTGAATCTGCGCAACCCTCGTGAAGCAGCAGCTCACTTTGAAGAGGTAGAGAAGAACGATACCGATTGGGATATGTATCTTGCAGGCTGGAGTCTTTCTTCCGGAGATCCGGATCCATCCGGCATTCATAAATCGGATGCTGCTTACAACTATCTGCGCTGGGAAAATGAAGAAAGTGATCAGCTGATTGAAGAAGCCATGAAGGCTCCTGATGCATTTGAAACTGAATACCGTGAAGAAAAGTATGCAGAGTGGGCGCAGTTATTCTCTGAAGAACTGCCGGAAATTCCGTTGTATTCCGAAAACAACGTATTTGCTCATAATGCAAACCTCCATGGTATTACTAGAAAGCCGCATACCATTGTAGACAATTCTCATGAATGGTGGCTGAATCAAGAATAAGCCTTAAAATAGTAAGGGGGCGTATGGTCAGACCTGCCATACGTCCTTTTTTCAAAAAATATTACTTTAGCAAAACTTCGGTGACGTTCTGTCACTGCGGTTTTACTAAAGAGAATATGCTCTGTTTATTTTTAGCAAGTAGGAGGATAAAACATTATGTATAAATACATCGTACGAAGGATCCTACTTTTTATCCCTATGCTGATTGCGGTCTCATTTATTGTATTTTTATTGGCGTATCTAGCTCCCGGAGATCCTTTGACTGGAGAAATTGATCCGAACATAGATGCGGAAGTATTTGAGCAGAGAAGAGAAGCGATGGGATTAAATGATCCGTTTCATGTACAATACTTTAATTGGGTTGGATCTGTAGTACAGGGCAATCTTGGGGATTCCATGCACTACAATGGCCGGACGGTGCAGGGGCTGATTTTATCGAGGGTGGATAATACTTTGTCGTTATCGGTATTTGCCTTGTTTGTCACCTTGGTGGTGGCGCTGCCAATTGGTATTTATTCTGCAAAAAAGCCGTATTCCACGCTTGATTATGGAGCTACCACCTTTGCATTTTTAGGGCTTGCGACACCTAATTTCTTTGCAGGGCTGCTGCTCATTTACTTTTTTGCTTTTCAAATCAGTATATTTCCATCTCAGGGTTCGGTCTCTTCCGTAGGGCTTGAAGGCTTTGAATATTTTCTGGACAGACTCAGGCACCTGGTGCTTCCGGGACTGACGCTCGGACTCTCAAGTACAGCTATTTACATGCGCTATATGCGAAGTGAAATGCTTGATGTCATGGGAAGCGATTTTATCCGTACAGCCAAAGCGAAAGGGATGGGTTCAAGAAGTGTACTTTATAAACATACGCTTCGAAACGCATTAATTCCAATCATTACACTGCTCGGATTTGAATTTGGAATGCTGCTGAGCGGGGCCGTTATTACAGAAGCTGTTTTTAACTATCCGGGACTTGGAACATTATTTCTTAACTCGATCGTCAATCGTGATTACCCCGTCATCATGGGAATTAACCTCATTCTATCGGTGACCATCCTTGTCGGGAACCTCCTGGCTGATATCTTTTATGCGGTCGTCGATCCAAGAATTCGTTACGATTAAGGGGTGAACATTGTGGAAAATCAACAGGCAGCTATGACTGCGGATGCTAAGAAAAAACATGGACATAGTCCTTTAAAACTTGCCATGAAACGATTCATGAAAAATAAGCTGGCAATTGCCGGAATTGTGATTCTCGTATTTTTTACATTGGTTGCTATATTTGCTCCATTTTTGACAGATCAGGACCCTACCAAGTCAGATCTTTTGAGTGTCATGCAGCCGCCAAGCTCTGATCACTGGCTTGGTACAGACGGATCCGGACGAGACAATTTCGCCCGTTTAGTTTATGGGTCGAGAATTACATTAATTATCGGGTTTTTCGCAATGCTGTGTACATTGGTGATTGGAGTCCTGCTTGGCTCGATCGCCGGCTATTATGGTGGAATTGTTGACGGTATTATCATGCGTGCTGCTGATGTAATGCTGACACTTCCATTTATCCTTTTTGTACTAACCGTTATTGCGATTGTCCAAAACATTACCATTACTTTATTTATTATCGTCATTTCCATCACGACGTGGCCAAACATCACCAGGATTCTGCGGGGAACGTTTTTATCTCTGCGGGAAAAGGAATATATTCTAGGGGCCCGTTCTGTCGGGTGTTCTGACTGGCGTATTATTACGAAGCATTTCCTGCCGAATGCGGTCGGTCCGATAATCGTTAACGCCACAGTTATGATGGCTACAATGATTATTTTAGAGTCTGGGCTCAGCTTTATCGGCGCAGGTGTGCCGCAGCCGACACCGACGTGGGGCAACATGGTAAATGAAGCAAGAAGCATGAGAGTCCTGCAGGGGGCGCCGGAAGCGTGGGTGCCGCCGGGAATGGCCATCCTACTTACTGTGCTTGCGATTAACTTTATCGGGGACGGCCTTCGGGATGCCTTTGATCCGAAAAGCAGCCAGCGTTAAAAATAATAGAGTGAAAAAGGGTCTAAGGGCGGCAGTTCCAGCTGGATTGCCGTCCTATCATTATTTTAAAAAATTTTTTTGTGAAACGGGAAATGTGCTTGTCATTCCTATTTCCATGTGATATTATATTCTTTGTCAGCCAAAAACAACAGACGGAGGAGTACCCAAGTCCGGCTGAAGGGAGCGGTCTTGAAAACCGCCAGGGGCTTCACGGCCCGCGGGGGTTCGAATCCCTCCTCCTCCGCCATTAATTAAATGAATACGTTAAGATTACAAGCATAACTCTGTATACACTGCAGGTTATGCTTTTTTAAACTTTTATAAACGTTTTTCTCATTTTTGATACCCTTAAATTGCTGGTTACTACACGGCTAAAGAGTAATAATATATTTTAGCAATATTGAATGAAACGCAATTTACTTAAACTTATCGAACGAAGTGGAATGAGGGTAACTGGAGTAGAAAAAATGTTTAGGGGTATTTTACTATTCGTTGAAGCAACCAATGTAAAATCAGGGAAAAATATTATCTAGGAATTCATTATTCGACTAAAAGATTTCTTATTGTTTGGTATAGTTTACAAAGGAGCTGGCGCTAAGTATGAACAAAAAACAAAAGAAAACAATTATAGTGTAAGAGAATTTATTGAAGAGGTGGAACAGCCGAAAAAAAGAGAGGATTCCTTTAAGCTTTTGGATATCTTTAAAGAAACAACAGGTCATGAAGCGAAAATGTGGGGCCAGAGCATTATCGGCTTTGGATCGTACCATTATAAATATCCAACCGGTCACGAAGGGGATGCTCCTCTTGTTGGCTTTTCTCCTCGAAAAGCCAAAATCAGCTTATATTTTGCCACGGGAGACCCGGATAGAGAATTTCTGCTGAAGAATTTCGGAAAGCATACTACCGGAAAAGCATGTGTATATATAAACAAACTTGATGATATTGATGTGGAGGTACTAGACCTCATTCGCCAGTCTGTTGATTTCCTCAAAAAAACGTACCCCGACCAGCCATAATTTAAAGTGCAGCAAGCATAACCTATACAGGGTTATGCTTTTTTGTGTTGAATTCGGAATTCATAATATGATTATTCAAACATATATTTAAATGTTATAATCAAATTAACATTTGAATGATTGGAGTGTGGAAAATGAATAAGCAGCAGGATGTATGTGAGGTCACCTGTTATGATCCTGAGAAAATAAAAGCCATTCACGAGCAGATTGATCATGAGAGGGCAGAGCTGATGTCGATACTGTTCAAAGGACTAGCGGAGCCAAGCAGACTGAAAATATTGCAGGCTTTAACGCTAGAAAAAGAGCTTTGTGTGTGCGATGTGGCGTATCTGCTCAAATCGCCAATTGCCAATGCTTCCCACCATCTGCGATCTCTAAGAAGAAGCGGTTTGTTAAAATTTAGAAAAGAAGGAAAGCTGGTCTGGTATTCCCTTGATAATGAGCAAGTGAAAGAAATACTTTCTATGGCAATGATGCCTCACCAAAAAAGGACAGATAGTCATGCAGCACAATAATGACCAAAAACAAGTGTTTCGAATAAAAGGCTTTACGTGAGCGGGCTGTGCCAAAACATTCGAAAAGAATGTGCTGCGCCTGGAAGGCGTAGAAGAAGCAATTGTTAATTTTGCAGCTTCAAAAATAACTATTACCGGCAGCGCCACGATTGAAGAATTAGAAAATGCAGGAGCTTTTGAACATTTGAAAGTGGTTCCGGAAAATCAAGCTTTCAAAGAAGAATCAGAGCCATTTTGGAGAAGGCATTTTTCCTTATTTATCTCTATTATTCTCCTAATAACTGCTTTTATGACCCACATGGCGGCAGGAGAAAAGTCTTTGCTTACTGTTTTCTTTTATTTATCATCCATGGTCATTGGAGGAAGATCTTTATTTATTAGAGGTTTGAAAAATTTGTTTCAGTTAAAATTTGATATGAGAACTCTGATGACAATAGCTATAATTGGTGCTGCAGCGATCGGTGAATGGGGAGAAGGGGCCGTGGTCGTTTTATTGTTTGCGATCAGTGAAGCACTCGAGCGTTATTCAATGGATAAAGCACGAAACTCCATACGCAGTCTTATGGAGCTCAGTCCAAAAGAAGCGTTGATTCGCCGGAACGGTGAGGAACTGACAGTCCCGGTCGATAGTATTAAGATTGGCGATACTCTCATCGTAAAACCCGGCAAAAAAATAGCGATGGATGGAGAGATTATTAAAGGGCACTCAACTATTAACCAAGCCGCAATCACAGGTGAATCCATGCCGGTAGAAAAAACGATGGCAGACAATGTATTTGCCGGTACAATGAACGAAGAAGGCGTCTTAGAAGTAAAGGTAACGAAACATGTAAAGGATACAACACTTGCAAAAATAATTCATTTAGTTGAAGAAGCACAGCAGGAACGAGCTCCGTCTCAGGCATTTGTAGATCGTTTTGCTGCATATTATACGCCTGCTATTATTCTCACGGCGATTCTTGTAGCAGCTGTCCCACCATTACTATTCTCGGCTGGATGGCAGCCATGGCTCTATCAAGGATTAGCTGTGCTTGTAGTTGGCTGCCCCTGTGCTCTAGTTATTTCCACTCCAGTTGCAGTGGTGACGGCCATTGGTACCGCAGCTAAGCATGGAGTATTGATCAAAGGCGGTGCCTATTTAGAAGAGGCAGGCGCATTAAAGGCAGTGGCATTTGATAAGACGGGAACGTTGACAAAAGGAAAGCCTGCTGTCATTGAAATGGCTGCGGAAAATGAAAGAGAAGCTATTACACTGGCAGCTGCCCTTGAAAAAAACTCTAACCATCCGTTAGCAGCTGCGATCATGACAAAAGCCGCACAAGAAAAAATCGATCTTCAGATTGTGGAAGTAGAAAATTTTCGCTCTATAACTGGAAAAGGAGTCAAGGGGACGATTGACGGAATTGTTTATTACATCGGCAGTCCGGAGCTTTTTAAGAATATGCAGCCAGCATGGTGGAATTCCGAATATGAAAAACAAATAGAACATTTTCAAAAACTTGGAACTACCGTACTTCTGCTGGGAAGCGAAAGCAGGTTAGCCGGTCTTTTTTCTGTGGCGGATGAAGTCCGGGAAGGAAGTGCCCGCACTATTAAAGCTCTTCATGATATGGGGATAGAAGAAACCATTATGCTGACAGGTGACAACCGAGAAACGGCACAGGCAATTGGAAGCAGTATTGGGGTATCTTCTATTCAGGCAAATCTATTGCCGGAGGATAAGGTTTCGTTTATGAAAAAACTGGCCGCGAACCACAAAAAGGCAGCGATGGTGGGAGATGGGGTCAATGATGCTCCGGCACTTGCAAGCAGTACAGTCGGAATTGCAATGGGGGGAGTGGGGACAGATACAGCTCTTGAAACAGCCGATATTGCGTTAATGGGTGATGATCTGGAAAAATTACCGTTCACCATAAATTTGAGCCGCAGGGCACTGGTCATCATTAAACAAAACATTGCCTTTTCCCTCGGCCTAAAAGCATTCGCATTATTGCTTGTGATTCCAGGCTGGCTTACTCTTTGGATTGCGATAATTGCCGATATGGGAGCGACACTTATCGTTACCTTGAACAGTCTACGTTTATTAAAGTTGAAAAATAAATAAGCAGAAATGTTTCACATGAAACAATTAAAATAAGGGAAATTGATAAGGGTTGTATCAAAAGCCCTTAACTTAAAATACCATGGACGCCCGCCTTCTTGATACGTATCAAAAAAACGGCTGATTCATGGTATAATCTTGGAAAGTGATCGTTAGGTTACTCATAAAAATCGCCTTCTTTCGTTAATGGGTTGTGGTGACTACATTATACCGAAAGAGGCGATTTTTTTTAAAGGAAACAGGAAAAAGAGCTGTATCAAAAGATGATAATCTATTAACTTCATCCCAAAAATAATCCCGTATCACTATAAAAGTAGTAAGGGATAACTTGTTTTGGTGTGATTTTAACCACCAGAGCGGGGACTAAAATTTTTAAAAATGTCTTTTGATACAGCCTCTTTAATATATTTTTTAAAAGACTCATCATCTTGACGAATCATTAAATACAAGATTATACCCCATGATGTATATGTATTTTTGCAAATAATCCTGCGAGGAGGTTGTGAGATGGAATATACTGTCGAAACGAAAAATCGATTAAAACGTGTGGAAGGGCAGGTGCGTGGTGTTCAAAAAATGATGAATGAAGGAAAGGACTGCAAAGATGTGATTCACCAGCTGTCTGCGGCAAGAGCTGCTCTCGACCGTGCATCTACATTTATCGTTGCACAGAATTTAGAGGAATGTATCCGCCAGCAAGCGGAGAAAGGAGAAGATTCTTCTGAATTAGTAAAAGAAGCGATTGAATTACTTGGCAAAGGCATTTAGATTTTTTTTATCAAATTATAATACCGATGCATGTATGTGTATATTTTGAATAGAAGGGAGGAGGACATGGAAGTAGACGTGTTGTTCATCATCGTCCTATTTTTCATTGGATTCATTGGATCATTTGTTTCTGGAATGGTGGGGATAGGTGGATCGATTATAAAGTACCCGATGCTGCTGTACATCCCGCCGCTTATTGGTCTTTCAGCTTTTACTCCTCATGAGGTGGCAGGCATCAGCGCGGTACAGGTCTTTTTTGCAACTTTCGGTGGTGTCTGGGCCTACCGGAAAGGCGGGTACCTGAATAAAACACTTATCACTTATATGGGAGTCAGCATCTTGCTGGGCAGCTTAATTGGTGCCTTTGGCTCGAATTTAATGAGTGAAGGCGGAGTAAACCTTGTTTATGTTATTCTTGCGAGTCTGGCCGTTATCATGATGTTTATTCCTAATAAAGGAAACGATAATATTTCTAACGAACAGGTAACATTTCACAAGGGAATTGCAGCAGGTTCAGCTTTTCTTGTCGGTTTAGGTGCAGGAATTGTTGGGGCAGCCGGGGCGTTCATTTTAGTGCCTATCCTGCTTGTAATATTAAAAATTCCAACCAGGATGGCTATTGCCACATCACTTGCAATTACGTTTATTTCCTCCATAGGGGCAGCGGCGGGAAAGGTGGCAACCGGCCAGGTATTAATGATTCCAGCAGTAGTAATGGTAGTCGCAAGCTTAATTGCTTCTCCGCTTGGGGTGATGGTTGGAAAAAAAATCAACACTAAAATTCTGCAATGGATATTAGCAGCACTACTACTTGGAACAGCGATAAAAATCTGGCTTGATATGTTAGGTTAAGAAAATGTTGACCTGGGACCATTTATTAGTTAATATACCCTTACAGGTATATGTATATATTTTTTACAAAAATTATACCCCATCAGGTATAAAAGGAGGATATGAAACATGAACATTCCCGTAAATCATACACTTGATGCAAAAGGTCTGGCATGTCCGATGCCGATTGTAAAGACAAAAAAAGCGATTGAAGCAATAGAAGCAGGAGAGGTTCTTGAAGTACAGGCTACCGACAGAGGCTCTCTCGCTGATTTAAAAGGTTGGGCGAAAACCACAGGACATGAATATATCGGCTCTAATGAAGAGGGAGACGTTCTCTATCATTATTTAAGAAAATCCAATCCGGAGGAGACAAAAGAAATGGAAGCATTTCCGAACGAAGCTTCAAACGAAGAACTGAATAAAAAGAAAGGTAATAGCGAAATTATTATTCTGGATGTCAGAGAACCAGCAGAATATAGTTTCGCTCACATACCAGGTGCTGTATCAATCCCCCTTGGCGAACTTGAAGCAAGAATAAATGAGCTAAATAAAGATAAAGAAATCTACGTGTTGTGCAGAACCGGCAGCCGGAGCAGCATGGCCGCTCATATGCTGAAGGACAACGGATTCGACAAAGTGATTAACGTAAAGCCTGGAATGTCCGAATGGGACGGAGAAACAGAAGACGGTCAATAATTAAACAGGAGGGAAAAAGAGATGTGTATCCAGCCAATGAAAGCAAAGGAATTAGCAGAAAAAGTCATGAATCAGAAAGACCTGTTTATTCTGGACGTTCGTAATGAAGAAGATTTTACTGATTGGAAAGTGGAAGGGAAAAGCGTCGAGATTATTAATAAACCGTATTTCGATTTACTTGATGGAGTAGAAGAGATCATTGACGCGCTGCCCGGCGATAAAGATGTGCTTGTTGTCTGTGCAAAAGAAGGTTCGTCTAAATTTGTCGCAGAGCAGCTGGCCGAACAAACGGGCCGTCGTTTCTATTATCTTGAAGGTGGCATGAAAACGTGGAGTGAGCATCTTGAACCGGTGAAAATTGGCGAATTAAATGGCGGTGAACTATACCAATTTGTCCGTATTGGAAAAGGCTGTCTCTCCTACGCTATCTTATCTGATGGAGAAGCAGCTATTATAGATCCTGTTCGTCTGACCGGTGCGTATACTGAATTTCTCAACGAAAAACAAGTAACATTAAAGCACACTGTCGATACGCATCTTCATGCAGATCATATTTCCGGGGGACGGAGGCTGGCGGAGAAGTTCCATGCGTCTTATTGGCTGCCTCACGCTGATGCCGAAGAAGTCACCTTTTCATATCATCCGCTTAAAGATGGAAATACCATTACAGTCGGCCAGGCATCCATTGAGATCCAGGCTATTTATTCGCCAGGCCATACAATTGGAAGCACCTCGTTTATTGTAGATAACAAATTTTTACTGACCGGGGACAATTTATTTGTCGATTCAATCGGCCGCCCTGATCTGGCTGGTAAAGCAGAGGACTGGGCGGGTGATTTGCGTAAGACTCTCTACAGCCGTTACGCCGACCTGGATAGGGAATTGATCGTGCTGCCTGCGCATTTCTCGAAAAAAGAAGAATTGGATGAAAAAGGACGTGTGATGGCTCCGTTAAAAGAGTTATATGAGAAAAATCACGGCTTGAATGTCGATAATGAAGAAATATTTCGGGAGACTGTAACAAAAAATCTTCCGCGCCAGCCACATGCCTATGAAGAAATACGGCAGACCAATATGGGAAAAGCTGCACCGGCGGAAGAAGAGCAGTCCGAAATGGAAATCGGACCGAACCGCTGTGCGGTGTCTTAAAAACGGATAAATTATTAAAAGGAGAGGTATCTATGAAAAGCGATAAAGTACTAAATGCAGAAGGACTGGCATGTCCGATGCCTGTTGTTAAAACTAAAAAAGAAATGGATCAGCTGGAAACTGGGCAGATTTTAGAGGTGCGTGCCACTGATAAAGGTGCTGAAGCTGATATGGCCGCATGGGCAAAATCTTCCGGACATGACCTTGTGCACCAAGAAAAAAACAATGGAATTCTATCATTTTGGATTCAAAAAGGGTAAGGAGGCAATAAAATGGCAGATCCAAAAGAACGTGCAACAATGATCGTCTTTGACGGGGATTTAGATAAAGCGATGGCTAGTTTTATTATTGCGACCGGCGCTGCCGCTATGGGAAAACAGGTAACGATGTTTTTTACCTTCTGGGGGCTGAATGTTCTCCGTAAGGATAATGTTATCAGTGGCAGCAAAAAAAACTTCATGGAAAAAATGTTTGAGAAAATGATGCCGCGCGGACCCGAAAAGCTCGGTCTCTCGAAAATGAACTATGCAGGTATGGGTCCGAAAATGATGAAAAAGATGATGAAAAACCATAATGTGTCTTCGTTGAAAGAAATGATTGAAATGGCACAGGAGCTTGATGTAAAAATGGTTGCTTGTACGATGTCGATGGATGTCATGGGTTTAAAGGAAGAAGAACTAATCGACGGACTCGAGTACGCGGGAGTCGCATCTTATCTGGCCGAAGCAGAGGACTCTAATATTAACCTGTTTATATAAGTATGATGGGAGCTGTTCCTTTTGGGGGCAGCTTCTAATTTTTCTATCTACCTTAAATGTCCCTATTCCAAACATCACCTGGGCTCTATAGAAAATGACATCAACATGTTTATTGTTATGTTTATTTTTGTGTAATCAACTTCTCAATTTATGATTCAACGCACGATACGGAAGATAGTTAATATTACTTTTAAATAAGCGTGCAAGTATTCTTAATTATTGATAACCAACATGTTTGAAAGCATAGCATACTTTGGTTTTGTGAAAAATATGAATACCTTGCTGTTTTGGTGCCTGGCTGCAGCAGCTTATGGTACAATTTTTATGTCTTTTAGTCATAAAAAAGGGGGAAATTATGAAGAATCTACTTTCTATTGCGGTAGGGGGTATAGCCGGCACGCTCCTTCGTTATAGTATAAATCTTCTCACCCTTGAGTCAGGCTTTCCGTACGGAACGTTACTTGAAAACTTAGCCGGCAGTTTTCTATTAGGGACTCTCACCGGCTATTTTGCTCTTAGAACCACTAAAGAATGGGTTAAACTTGGCCTGGGCGTCGGGTTATGCGGAGGGTTTACCACCTTTTCGACATTTGCCGCTGACAGTGTTTATCTATATTTACACAGCCATTTTATTTCTACGATTAGTTACATATGTGTAAGCATAGCAGGAGGAGTTTTCCTGGCAGCTGCCGGTTTTGTACTTGCACAAAATATTACATCCAAACAGTCTCGAAAAAGGGGGGTGCAGCCGTGAATATTATCCTTCTATCGCTGGGAGGGGGGGCTGGTGCTATCTTAAGATTTCTTTTAGGCAAAGCTCTCATGCGCTTATTCCCCAGTCCTCCCATTCCAGTCTCGATGCTTACTGTAAACATCCTTGGATCCTTAGGACTAGGGGTGTTCTTTGGAAAATATTTTGGTGCTGTCCCTGCAGGTGCTTATAGTGATTCCTTATTTTTGCTTATTGGGGTAGGTTTTTTTGGAGCCTTCACTACATTCTCCACCTTTAGTGTAGAAGCTTATCAATTACTAGAATCACGAAAACTGAAGCCGTTGTTTATTTATTTGTTTCTTTCTGCTGCCGGCTCTTTACTTGCCTTTATAGTGGGGTATATATTTTCTATATAAAAAAGAAGAGGCAGTTAACAATAGTGGGGAGGGAATGATAATGAATAATAATTCACGAAAATCTCCTTGAGTTGTAACCGGAAAGGGAGTCCGTGCCGGCTTCCATGAGCGAGTGATCAGCAAAGGTTCAGGCAGTCACGTGTATTTAACCTTCGATGACGGCCCTGGCAGATACACAGAAACAATCTTGGATATATTAAAAGAAAAAGATGTTACAGCGTCGTTCTTTTGGGTTACCAGGTATTTATATCAGGAGAGGCCGTGGCGACGTCTGTTAGAGGAAGGACATGCTCTCGGCCTGCATACTCACCGTCATGTCAATCTCTGCAGGCTGGACGAAGAGAAGCAGCAAGAGGAAATTGAAATGAGCACGAAGCATTACAGACAAGTGACCGGGCAGACACCGCGTTTATTCCGTCCGCCGTTCGGACAGTGGAACGACACAACCGTTCGTGTCTGCGAAGAGCTTCAGCTCGATGTAATCATGTGGTCACTCAGCTCTTTTGACTGGGAACTTCGTGCTGCCCCTGAAAAGATTCTTTCGAATATTCAAGAGCACCTGCAGGACGGGGATATCATTCTATTACATGAATGTCCGCAGACGGTTACGATTCTTCCTGCACTAATCCAGTACCTTATAGATGAAAATTATATGTTAAATTCAATCGCTTCAGGTATTAAAAAGGAGATACGAAAGTGACAGACGAACAGTGGATGGCTCTTGCGGTAAAGGAAGCCGAAAAAGCGGAAAAGCTCGGAGAAGTGCCGATCGGAGCGGTGATTGTTTACAAGGATAAAGTCATTGCAAGTGCTTATAATTTGCGGGAAACTAATCAGCAGGCCTCAGCCCATGCGGAAATGATGGCGATTGAAGAAGCATGCCGCTATATCGGAAGCTGGCGTCTGGAAGATTGTATACTGTATGTAACCCTGGAGCCTTGCCCGATGTGCGCTGGAGCCATCGTACAATCCCGTATTCCTAAAGTTGTCTATGGAGCGGCCGATCCGAAAGCAGGCTGCGCCGGCACTCTTATGAACCTCCTGGAGGAGGAGCGTTTCAATCATCGTGCAGAAGTTATTGCAGGTGTGAAAAATAACGAATGTGCCATGCTGCTAACGAACTTTTTTAAAAAGCTGCGTCTGGAAAAAAAGAAGCGTTGAGAAAGAAGGATTGGAATCAGTAAAAGGTCATGTTATAGTGTCGATAGAAAATAAGAAATCGGAGGGAACTTACTTGCGTCCAAACCAATTCTCAGCCGAAACTGCCCAAAGACTAGCTGAAAAGCTGAACATGCCTATTGAACATATTGTGCATACGCCTCCTCATGTTATTATGGCAAAAATCGCGGAATTAGAAGAAAAAGAAAAACAGGAAAAAGAGAGTCAAACGCCTGAATAAGAACCTTTGGCTTATTTAGTTTCAATCTATTGCGTTATACATTAAAAGAGGCTATACTAGTTATTGCGCTGAAAAAAAGCGCCTGATAATGTTATCCAATTTGCCGTGCTAGGTGGGGAGGTAGCGGTGCCCTGTACTCGCAACCCGCTATAGCGAGACTGAATCCCTTCTCAAGGCTTTGTTTTCGTGAGGCCTGCCCCGCGTAAGTGGTGTTGACGTCCGGGTTCTGCGCAACGGAAACCCGTGAACCCTGTCAGGTCCGGAAGGAAGCAGCAGTAAGCGGACTCTTTCGTGTGCCGCAGAGTCGCCTGGGCCGAGCTAACTGCGCGGGTAACGCTCATGAAAGCATTGCCGACAGAAGGTGCACGGCTTCTACATAATAATGACAACGGAACAGTTCCACTATTGGAGCTGTTCTTTTTTTGACAGTTAGAAGAATGAATTTCCGTTGACCTGAACGAGTTTATTTCGAACATGATCGATACAGCTGAACTAATTTTACATCATTATTCATGAATATTTGTCGAATTATATAATAAGGATATTTCTCGATGGATTCCGCTTTGAAAACTAAGAGCGGAATCGGTATAATAGGAATGAAATGTTGGAAAAAGGAGGTCCCGGGAGTGAGCTATCAGGCGCTTTACAGAGTATGGCGGCCGCAAAAGCTTGAAGATGTTGCCGGTCAAGGGCATATAACGAAAACGCTCCAAAATGCACTGATACAAGAGAAGTTTTCTCACGCATATTTATTCAGCGGACCGCGAGGCACAGGTAAAACAAGCGCCGCAAAAATTATAGCAAAAGCAATAAATTGTGAGCATGCCCCTGTCCGGGAGCCATGCGATGAATGTGAGTCCTGCCGTGGAATTATGGATGGCTCCATCGTGGATGTTATCGAAATTGACGCAGCTTCGAATAATGGGGTCGATGAGATCCGTTATATCCGTGAAAATGTCATGGCTGCTCCAAGGGACATTCGTTATAAGGTATATATTATCGATGAGGTTCACATGCTCTCTACTGGTGCTTTTAATGCTCTTTTAAAGACATTGGAGGAGCCGCCGAAGCATGCCGTCTTCATTCTTGCTACCACTGAACCGCACAAGATTCCACTCACCATCATTTCCCGCTGCCAGCGTTTCGACTTTAAGCGCATTACCACCGAGGACCTTGTGGCGAGAATGCAGTACATTCTTGAGCAGCAAGGACTTGAAGCAGAGGAAGAGGCGCTGTATTTAATCGGTCGTGCAGCAGAAGGCGGGATGCGCGACGCTCTCAGCCTGCTGGACCAGGCTATTTCATTTGCAGAAGGTCCGGTCCATTCTGATGATGTGCTGGCCATCACCGGAGCGGTCTCCCAGCAATTTTTAACCGAAACAGCGGAGGCTTTAAAAAACCGGAGGACGACAGAAGCTGTGAGAGCAGCTGATACATTGATAAAAGAAGGAAAAGATCCTTTACAATTTATGGAGGATTTGATCTACTATTTCAGAGATATGCTGTTGTTTAAAACAGCTCCTGAGCTTAATGAAGTACTTGAACGTGCATCCATTGACGAATCTTTCAAGGAGCTGGCTGAGGCCTCCGATACAGACTGGCTTTACCAGGTGATTGAACAGCTGAATACTTCTCATCAACAAATGAAGTGGTCCAGCCACGCGAAGATCTTTTTGGAAATGTGTTTGATTCATGTGTGCAGCAGTAATACGGGCGGTGCTGAAGCTCAAAATACTGAGCCTTCTCAGGAAGTAACCAACCTTCGTCAGCAAGTGGATCGGCTGGAGCAGGAAGTGAAAAAGCTTCAGAAAAACCCACCTGCCTCTGCTCCGGCAGCTGCAGAAAAGGGATCAGCATCGACGGTGCAGCGCAGCAGTGAAGGAAAGAAAAAAACGAGCAGCAGCATAGCTGCCGGCATTGGAAACAGCGGGTTTGTAAAAGAAATGTTGAAAAAAGCAACGAAGGAAGACCTGCAGGCAGTCACGGGAAAATGGCCGGATGTAATGAATGCCGTCAAAAAACAAAGTGTGCCGGGACACGCATGGCTCAGTAATGCAAAACCCGTTATGTCAGATGGTTCATCGGTATTACTTTCGTTTCAAAACGAAATGCACCGGAATATGGTTGATACGAAGTTTCGCGAAACAGTGGAAGAGGCATTGCTTGAGGCGTGCGGTACAGCTCTGCAGCCCGTAAACATTTTATCCGGACAGTGGGAAGAATTAAAAACAGAATTTAAAAAGAAGCAGCAAACGTCAGGAGATTCCGATCAAACAGAGCAGGATCCAAAGGAAGAAGATCCGATTGTAGACGAAGCAATTAAACTAGTCGGTCCGGACCTCGTCGAAATTATGGAAAGCCAGGAAAAATAATAGGTATACAATTTAGAAGGAGGCGTTCCCTATGAATAACATGGGCGGAATGATGAAGCAAATGCAAAAGATGCAAAAACAGATGCAGAAAGCACAGGAAGAATTAAAGGAAAAAACTGTCGAGGCCACCGCTGGAGGGGGCGCAGTGAAAATCACTGCGACGGGTGATAAGCGCATCACAGATATCGAAATCGACGAGGATGTAGTGGATCCAGAAGATATCGAAATGCTTCAGGATCTTATTCTTGCTGCGATGAACGAAGCCCTCTCGAAAGTCGACGATCTAGTAGAACAGGATATGGGGAAATTCACTAAAGGAATGAATATACCCGGAATGTTCTAAAGGAGGACCTAGTGCAATATCCAACTCCAATTTCTAAACTGATAGAAGGATTTATGAAACTGCCGGGGGTTGGCCCTAAAACGGCTGGCCGCCTGGCTTTTTATGTACTTGAAATGAAAGAGGACGACGTCCTTGATTTTGCCAAAGCGTTAGTCAGCGCCAAGCGGGAGCTAACGTACTGTTCAACCTGTCATCACATCACTGATACAGATCCATGCTGGATTTGTGAGGATAAACAGCGTGACCAATCACTGGTGTGTGTCGTCCAGGACGTAAAAGACGTCATTGCTATGGAAAAAATGAAAGATTTTCAAGGCTTGTACCATGTGCTGCACGGGGCTATCTCCCCTATGGATGGGATCGGCCCGGAGGATATTAAAGTGCCGGAGCTCATTAAACGTCTACAAAACGACGAGATCCAAGAAGTTATTATAGCAACCAATCCCACCATCGAAGGGGAAGCCACCGCTATGTATATATCCAGGCTGGTAAAGCCGACCGGTATTAAAGTAACCCGCATTGCCCACGGCCTTCCCATCGGCGGGGATCTGGAATACGCAGATGAGGTAACGCTGTCCAAAGCAATGGAGGGCAGAAGAGAACTGTAGGTGAAGCAGGGTGTTCTTTCGAAAAAAATCCATTAGTCAGACAGAAACAGAAAAACTTGTGGCTGTTATTCAAAAAACAAAAGCTAAGCTCGATCAGCAGCAGCGCGTCGTCGAGCATAGTGTAGAGCCGTCACAGGAAATTCTTGTCCAGGTAAGTCTCTTAAAGGCAAAGTATTTGTTTTTGTTAAAAGAAGCCCGTCATCGTCGTGTGAATGGGTATAATAAAGCTCGCTAGTCAAATCCGGTAACAGGGAGTAAGTCCCTGCTGCCGGATTTTTTGTAGGGATGACAATTTACAGCTTCGGTAATTCTTTTGAAAAAATGTGAAAGTATAGAATCATTTACCCGCCCGATGTTTTCTTCGCAGCGGTGAGCAGAGCAAATTGGTTACGAACGAGATGATCTTCACATCAAAAGAAAAAAATTGAGTCATTGTTTAAAAGGCAGAGGATATTTTGGCTGCTTGGACATAAACTTGATTAATAGATGATGACATTGAAGGAGGAATACCAATGGATCCAATTTTAGTTATTTCTGCTGTCGGAGTTGCAGCGTGCCTGTTGTTTTTAATTGGAGGGAAACTGAAGCTTTTCCGATGGGCAGGTGGAATTTTCGTAAGAGTGATCGTAGGTGCGCTTGCTTTATTCTTTTTAAATACATTTGGAAGTGCAGTAGGGTATCATTTGCCAATCAACTTTTTTACAGTTGGGGTAGCGGGGATCTTAGGTCTTCCGGGGCTTGTGATGCTGATCGCAGCAGACCTTTTTATTATTGGATAAAAAACGACAGGAAATATTATTTTTTTTTGCAAACCCCTTGTTTTTATTAATTCAGGGTGATATATTATAGATCGTCGCTGAAAAACAGGGCGGCATTCACAAAAAGTTCACAGCACTCTATTGACTACCTTCTCTACTGATGGTATGATAGATTGAGTCGCTATTAATGGCGACTCTGATAATTTTGTCCTTTGAAAATTGAATGAAAGTCAAGCGTTTAATTAAAGCAATACCCCCATCTAATTCAGATGGACAAAGCAAGAAGAGTCAGTACTCTACTATTTATTGGAGAGTTTGATCCTGGCTCAGGACGAACGCTGGCGGCGTGCCTAATACATGCAAGTCGAGCGCGGGAAGCCGTCGGATCTCTTCGGAGTGACGACGGG